>NZ_WKCD01000330.1:0-5526 GCF_021606625.1 Pseudomonas sp. PA-4-8C | reverse complement strand
TATACACAGTCCACACTTGTTCTTGTTTGCGCGGATGCTTATTATGTTGAAAGAAAACGGCCCCACCTCATTTGTTGGTACCGTTATTACCGCCGATAAAACCGGCTACGCTCAGCACAGCCGGGTCCTTGAGCACCGCCTGGCGAAAGATCTCCATCTTTGGCTGCATCACGCTGAACGACAGGCCATCGTCACCGCGCACAAAACCGATCAACTGGCCGGTGTCCTGCTGGGGCATGAAGGTTTTGGGCACCACCACGTACAGCGCGATATTCACGCCCACGGTGACTAACAGGCTGAGCAAGGTCAGGCGCCGATGGCGCAGCACCCAGTCCAGGCTGGTGGCGTAGCCGGCGACCATACGGTCGTTGACCTTCTGGCTCCAGCGCTGCAAACCGGTCTGCCGGTCCTTCACATGCGGCTTCAACCAGCGGGCGCACAGCATGGGCGTCAGGGTCAGCGAAACAATCAGCGAGACGATGATCGCCGCCGACAAGGTGATGGAAAACTCACGGAACAGGTTGGTGACGATCCCGCCCATAAACAGAATGGACAGGAACACCGCCACCAGCGACACGTTCATCGACAGCAAGGTAAAGCCGACTTCCTGGGCGCCCAGGTAGGCGGCTTTCATCGGTGGCACGCCCTCGTCGATGTGCCGGGAAATGTTCTCCAGCACCACGATGGCATCGTCCACCACCAGCCCGGTGGCGAGGATCAGCGCCATCAGCGAAAAGTTGTTCAGCGAAAAACCGTACAGGTACATCACCGCAAAAGTGCCCACCAACGACACCGGCACCGCCAGGGTCGGGATCAGCGAAGCACGGAAGTTACCCAAGAACAGGTACACCACCAGGATCACCAGCCCCACGGCAATCAGCAGGGTCATTTCCGCTTCATGCAGGGTGGCGGTGATCACTGGCGAGCGGTCCATGGCCAGGCTGAGCTTGACGCTGGACGGCAACACCGCCTGCAACGCCGGCAACTGCGCCTTGATCTGCCGTACGGTTTCGATGATGTTGGCGCCGGACTGGCGGTTGATCACCAGCAACACCGCCGAATCATTGTTGAAGAAGCCGCTGTTGTAGCGGTCTTCAACGCCATCAGTGATCTTCGCCACGTCCTTGAGGCGCAGGGCGGCGCCGTCTTGGTAGCGAATCAGCAGGGGCTCATAGTCCTTGGCTTTTTCCAACTGATCGTTGGCCTGGATCTGCCAGTTGCGCTCGCTGTCTTCCAGCGAGCCTTTGGGCCGGCGCTGGTTGGCGTTGGCGATGGTGTTGCGCACATCGTCCAGAGCAACGCCGTACTGATCGAGGGCCTTGGGTTCCAGCTCGATGCGCACCGCCGGCAGCGAACTGCCGCCGATCTGCACTTCGCCCACGCCCGGCACCTGGGACAGGCTCTGGGACAGGATGGTCGAGGCCAGGTCATACAACTGCCCTTTCTGCAGCACGTCGGAGGTCAGCGACAGCACCATGATCGGCGCCTGGGACGGGTTGATCTTCTTGTAGGTGGGCATGCTGCGCATGCCGCTGGGCAGCAGGTTGCGCGATGCGTTGATGGCCGCCTGCACTTCCCGCGCCGCGCCGTTGATGTCGCGGTCGGAATCGAACGCCAGAATCACCCGGGTAGAGCCCTGGCTCGAGGAACTGCTCATGGTGGTGATACCGGCAATCGCGCCGAATGAGCGCTCCAGCGGCGTGGCCACCGTAGACGCCATCACCTCGGGGCTGGCACCGGGCAAGCTGGCCGACACCACAATCACCGGGAAGTCGATCTGCGGCAATGGCGACACCGGCAACAGGTTGAAGCTCACGCCACCGAGCAACATGATCGCCAGGCTCAGCAGCATGGTGGCTACCGGCCGGCGGATGAAAGGTCCGGACAGGTTCATGGCTCAACCGGCTCCAGGCGTTGCGGCTCTTTGCGCCAGCGCCGGCCAAGACGATCGAAGTACAGGTAGATCACCGGCGTGGTGAACAGCGTCAGCACCTGGCTTACCAGCAAGCCACCGACCATCACCAGGCCCAGGGGCTGGCGCAGTTCGGCGCCGGAGCCACTGGCGAGCATCAACGGCACCGCACCGAACAAGGCCGCCAGGGTGGTCATCAGGATCGGCCGGAAGCGCAACAGCGCGGCCTGGTAGATCGCCGTCTGTGGGTCCAGGCCCTGGTTGCGTTCGGCGTCGAGGGCGAAGTCGATCATCATGATCGCATTCTTTTTCACGATACCGATCAACAGGATGATGCCGATGATCGCGATCATGCCCAGGTCATTGCCGCTGAGCAGCAACGCCAGCAAGGCCCCCACTGCCGCCGACGGCAAGGTCGAGAGGATAGTGATCGGATGAATGTAGCTCTCATAGAGCACACCGAGCACGATGTACATGGTGACCACCGCCGCCAGGATCAACAGCAAGGTGCTCGACAACGAGGCTTCAAACGCCTGGGCCGCGCCCTGGAACTGGGTTTGCACGCCCACCGGCATGCCAATGTCCTTCTGGGTCTGGTTGATCAGCTCCACGCCTTTGCCCAGCGCCACGCCGGGCGCCAGGTTGAACGACATCATCACCGCCGGGAACTGGCCGATATGGGCAATCGCCAATTGCGCCTGGCGCTGTTCCACATGGGCCAGGCTCGACAGGCGTACCTGGCCACCGTCGGTGGTTTTCACATGGATCTGGTTGAGGGCCGCCGGGCCGAGGGTTTCGCCGGACTGGGCCTGCAACACCACCCGGTACTGGCTGGCCTGGGTGTAGATGGTGGAGATCTGGCGCTGGCCGAAGGCGTCATACAGCGCATCGGTGATGGTCGAAACACTCACACCCAGGCGCGAGGCCGCATCGCGATCAATCACCAAGTACACCTGCAAGCCTTTGTCCTGCAAGTCGCTGGCAACGTCGGTGAGTTCCGGCTGTTGACTGAGGGCGTGCACCAGCTTGCCACTCCACAGTGCCAGCAACTCGGCGTCCGGCGACGACATGCTGAACTGGTACTGGGTACGGCTGACCCGGTCCTCGATGGTGAGGTCCTGCACCGGCTGCATGAACAGGCGGATGCCCACCAGCTTGTCGATCTGCGGTTGCAGGCGGGTGATCACCTGGGCGGCGCTCAAGTCGCGCTGGCCGTGGGCCTTGAGGTTGATCAGCAAGCGGCCGCTGTTGAGGGTGGCGTTATCGCCGTCCACACCAATGTAGGACGACAGGCTCTCGACGGCAGGGTCGGCGAGGATGATCTTCGCCAACTCCTGCTGGCGTTGGCTCATGGCCGCAAAGGAAATCGACTGCGGCGCTTCGGAAATGCCCTGGATCACCCCGGTGTCCTGCACCGGGAAAAAGCCCTTGGGCACCACCAGGTACAGCACCACCGTAAGGCCCAGGGTGGCGATGGCCACCAGCAACGTCAGCGGCTGGTGCTTGAGCACCCATTGCAGCTTGCGGCCGTAGGCTTCGATCAGCCAATCAATCCAGGCGCCGCTGGCTTTGTAGAAGCGGCCCTGCTCTTCTTCCTTGGGTTCGCGCTTGAGCAGACGCGCGCACATCATGGGCGTGAGGGTCAGGGACACTACCAGGGAAATCAGGATCGCCACGGCCAGGGTGATGGCAAATTCACGGAACAGCCGCCCGACCACATCAGCCATGAACAGCAGCGGGATCAACACCGCAATCAGCGACAAGGTCAGGGATATCAGGGTGAAACCGATCTGCTTGGCGCCCTTGAGCGCGGCCGCCATCGGCGTCTCGCCTTCCTCGATATAGCGCGAGATGTTTTCCAGCATCACGATGGCGTCGTCCACCACAAACCCGGTGGCGATGGTCAGGGCCATCAGTGTCAGGTTATTGATGGAGAATCCGGCCAGGTACATCACGCCAAAGGTACCCACCAGGGACAGCGGCACGGCGATGGACGGAATGATCGTGGCGCTGACGCGGCGCAGGAACAGGAACGTCACCATCACCACCAGGGCAATGGCGATCAGCAATTCGTGCTGCACGTCTTTGACCGAGGCGCGGATGGTCTGGGTGCGGTCGGTGAGCACCGTCACGTCCAGGCCGGCCGGCAGGTTGTCGGTGATGCTGGGCAGCAGGGCCTTGATGCGGTCCACCACCTCGATCACGTTGGCGCCTGGCTGGCGCTGGATATTGAGCAGCACGGCCTGGTTCTCGTTGGCCCAGGCGGCAAGACGTTCGTTTTCGGCACCGTCGACGATCTGCGCCACATCCTTGAGCCGCAGCGGGGCGCCATTGTTGTAGGCCAGGATCAGTTCGGCATATTGCTCAGGCGAAACCAACTGGTCGTTGGCATCGAGCATCGACACGCGAGTGGGGCCGTCAAAGTTACCCTTGGGCTGGTTGACGTTGGAGGCGGCGATCAGGGCGCGCACGTCCGAGAGATTCAAGCCATTGGCCGCCAGGGCCTCGGGGTTGACCTTGATGCGCACGGCCTGGCGCTGACCACCGGCGATGCTGACCATGCCGACGCCGCTGATCTGCGCGATTTTCTGCGCCATGCGCGTGTCGACCAAGTCATTGAGCTTGGGCAACAACATGGTCTTGGAGGTGATTGCCAGGGTCAGCACCGGGGTATCCGCCGGGTTGACCTTGTTGTACACCGGCGGCGCCGGCAAATCCTTGGGCAGCAGGTTGGTGGCGGCGTTGATCGCAGCCTGCACCTGTTGCTCGGCGACATCCATATTGATGTCGAGGTTGAAACGCAGGGTCAGTACCGAGGCACCGCCGGAGCTGGTAGACGCCATCTGGGTCAGCCCGGGCATCTGCCCGAACTGGCGCTCCAGCGGTGCGGTGACCGCGCTGGTCATCACATCGGGGCTGGCGCCGGGGTACAGGGTCATCACCCGGATGGTCGGGTAATCCACCTGGGGTAACGCCGACACCGGCAGCAGGCGGTACGCGATGATGCCGGCCAGGACAATGGCCAGCATGCTCAGCGTGGTGGCAACCGGGCGAAGGATGAACAGGCGCGACAGGTTCATGAACCGACCTTTTGCGCCTTGCCGGCGTCTGCCCCGGTCTCCCCTTTCGCTGCGGGCTTGCCTTGCAGGTGTTCGGTCGGGGTGGTCGGCACCTCGCTGCTGGCGTTGACCACTTCGATCTCGCTGCCGTCCTTGAGGCGGTCGGTGCCTTCCAGCACCACGCGGTCGCCAGCGGCCAGGCCTTCCTTGATCACGGTGTTTTCGCCGTCGGTGTCGCCCACCACCAGCGGCTGGACCTTGACCTTCTTGTCGCCGTCGAGCTTGTAGACAAAGGTGCCATTGTTGCCGAACTGGATCGCCGCGGAGGGCGCCAGCACTACGTTGTTCAAGGTGTCGGCCAGCAGGTGCACATTGACGAACTGGTTGGGGAACAGCGCCTGGTCCTTGTTATCGAAACGCGCCTTGAATTTCAGCGTGCCGGTAGTCACGTCAATCTGGTTGTCCAGGCTTTGCAGTACACCGACCGCCTGTTTTTTCACGTCGCTACGGTCCCAGGCTTCCACGGGCAACTTGTTGCCTGCGTGATAACGGGCC
>NZ_WKCD01000033.1:0-36391 GCF_021606625.1 Pseudomonas sp. PA-4-8C | reverse complement strand
CCCACAGGGTGTGTTGTACCTCAAGCTTTCGGCCCATGGCACGGCCTTGTCCCAACTGATAGTCAGCGGTTTTGGCCACACCCGACGCCTGCTGGAACATTTGCACCGAGGTGTCGATTGGGACGGCTGTGGCGTGTTGCAACTGGCGTTTGACGCCAAAGAGATCCAGCGTCAGGCTCAATTGGCCAAGGCCTTTGCTCCGGACCTGCTGCAGTTGCTGGACCGCGAGCAGGCGCAGCAAAAGGCGGGAATCGAACTGGCCCACGGCGGGTTGTTTTTTCCACAGGGCGGTTGGGTGCATCCACCCGCGCTGTGCCAGTGGCAGGCGAAACATCCACTGATTGAAGTGCTCACCCACCACGAGGCACTGGAACTGCACCGGCTCGACGACCAATGGCAAGCCCACGCCGATGACCGCGTACTGGCCAGCGCCGGTGTCGTGGTGCTCGCCGGGGCTGCGGAGATCAAGCGTTTCCCCTTCAGTGCAGACATACCGCTCAAGCGCATCCGTGGGCAGATCACTCGGCTGGCGCAAACCTGCGCAAGTAAAGCTCTCGCCACGGTGGTCTGCGCCGAAGGCTACGTCGCGCCGGCCCGGCTTGGCGAACACACCCTGGGCGCCAGTTTTGACTTCAACAATCAAGACCTCACGCCCACGCCCGCCGAACACAGCGGCAACCTGCAGATGCTGCGCGAGATGTCTACCGACCTGCTGCAGCGCTTGGGTGCCGATCGCCTTGCGGCCGAACAACTGGAAGGCCGTGCCGCGTTTCGTTGTACCAGCCCCGACTACCTGCCCATCGTCGGGCCACTGGCCGACCATGCGGCGTTTCAGCAGGCTTATGCGGTACTGGGCAAAGACGCCCGGCAAGTGCCGCAAACGCCCTGCCCGTGGCTGCCGGGTCTGTTTCTCAATAGCGGCCATGGCTCGCGTGGCCTGATCACTGCGCCGTTGTGCGGCGAACTTTTGGCTGCGTGGCTGAGTGATGAGCCCCTGCCCGTGCCAACCAGCGTGGCCGAGGCTTGCCACCCCAATCGATTTGCCCTGCGCGCGCTGGTGCGAGGCCAGGGCGCTGCACAAAAAAAGCCGGATTAAAGGCAAGGCGGCTATCTGCCTTATAACTTATCGGTCTAAAACTCCACGCATAGCACTGGGTCAGTTTCTGGGTACGCGCCCTTTTGGGCGTATTGAGTGTTGACCCCTCCCCAACGGAAAAACCGGTAAGGAACTTATGTGTGGATTAGCTGGCGAGTTACGCTTTGATCATCAACCTGCCGACCTGGCAGCCGTAGAACGCATCACCCATCACCTCGCCCCCCGAGGCCCCGACGCCTGGGGCTTTCATGCCCAAGGGCCGATTGCCCTGGGCCACCGCCGCCTGAAGATCATGGACCTGTCGGACGGCTCTGCCCAACCGATGGTCGACGCCCATCTGGGGCTGTCCCTGGCGTTCAATGGCGCTATCTATAATTTCCCGGAGCTGCGCCAAGAGCTGGAAGCCCTGGGTTACGCCTTCTATTCCGGTGGCGACACCGAAGTGTTGCTCAAGGGTTATCACGCCTGGGGCGAAGCGCTGCTGCCCAAGCTCAACGGCATGTTCGCTTTCGCCATCTGGGAGCGTGATGCCCAGCGTCTGTTCATCGCTCGTGACCGTCTCGGTGTGAAGCCCTTGTACCTGTCGCGCACCGGCCAGCGCCTGCGTTTCGCCTCGGCGTTGCCAGCGTTGCTCAAGGGTGGGGATATCAACCCGATCCTCGATCCGGTCGCCCTCAACCACTACCTGAATTTCCACGCCGTGGTCCCCGCGCCGCGCACGCTGTTGGCCGGCATCGAAAAGCTGCCGCCCGCCAGTTGGATGCGCATCGACGCCAGCGGCAAGACTGAACAGAAAACCTGGTGGACCCTGCCCTACGGCCCCCATGAGGACGAAAAACACCTGACCCTGGAAGACTGGACCGACCGCGTGCTCGACAGCACCCGCGAAGCCGTGGCCATCCGCCAACGTGCGGCGGTGGATGTGGGTGTGCTGCTGTCAGGCGGCGTCGATTCGAGCATGCTCGTCGGCCTGCTGCGTGAAGTGGGCGTGGAGGATCTGTCGACCTTCTCCATCGGCTTTGAAGACGCCGGCGGCGAACGTGGCGATGAGTTCCAGTACTCAGACCTGATCGCCAAACACTACGGCACCCATCACCACCAACTGCGCATCGCCGAAAGCGAGATCATCGAGCAGCTGCCGGCAGCCTTCCGCGCCATGAGCGAGCCGATGGTCAGCCATGACTGCATCGCCTTCTACCTGCTGTCGCGGGAAGTGGCCAAGCATTGCAAAGTGGTGCAGAGCGGCCAGGGCGCCGATGAGTTGTTCGCCGGTTACCACTGGTACCCGCAAGTGGACGGCGCCCGCGACCCTTATGCGGCCTATCGCGAGGCGTTTTTCGACCGCAGCTACGACGACTACGCGGCCACCGTCGCGCCCAAATGGCTGACCGCCAACGACGCTGCCGGCGACTTCGTGCGCGAGCATTTCGCAATGCCCGGCGCCGACGCGGCCGTGGACAAGGCCCTACGCCTGGACAGCACGGTGATGCTGGTGGACGACCCGGTCAAACGCGTCGACAACATGACCATGGCCTGGGGCCTGGAAGCGCGCACGCCGTTTCTCGACTACCGCCTGGTAGAACTGTCGGCCCGTGTGCCGGCCCAGTTCAAGCTGCCCGACGGCGGCAAACAGGTGCTCAAGGAAGCGGCGCGTCGGGTGATCCCCAGCGAAGTCATCGACCGCAAGAAAGGCTACTTCCCCGTACCCGGCCTCAAGCACCTGCAGGGCGATACCTTGAACTGGGTGCGCGAGTTGCTGCTGGACCCGAGCCAGGACCGCGGGCTGTTCAACCCGGCCATGCTCGACCGCTTGCTCACCGACCCGCAAGGCCAACTGACCCCACTGCGCGGCTCCAAATTGTGGCAGTTGGCGGCGCTGAACCTGTGGCTGAGCGAACAAGGAATCTGATCGATGAAACCGAATGCCGCGGCTTACAGCCAACGCTTACTCAAAGGCCAGGCGCCGACCTACGAGCGCCTGCAAGCGCGCCTGGCCGAAGATGGCAGCGCGCTGGCCGCCGACCCGATTGCCGTGCATTGCGGCTGGGGCCGGTTGTTGATCGGCCACACCTTTCCCGACCCGGCAAGCCTGGCCCAGGAACTGCTCAACGAGCAGCCCGGCGAGCGCGATATCGCGCTGTACGTGGCCGCACCCCAGCAGATCCTGGGCATTGACCCGCAGCAACTGTTCCTCGACCCGTCCGACACCCTGCGCCTGTGGTTCACCGACTACCGCCCGGCCACCCGGGTGTTTCGCGGCTTCCGCATTCGCCGGGTGCAGAGCGAGGCCGACTGGCAAGCGGTCAACCACTTGTACCAGGGGCGCGGGATGCTACCCGTCGACCCGGAGCGCCTTACCCCACGCCATCAAGGCGGCCCGGCGTACTGGCTGGCCGAAGATGAAGACAGCGGCGCGGTGATTGGCAGCGTGATGGGCCTCAACCATCACAAGGCCTTCCACGACCCAGAGAATGGTTGCAGCCTCTGGTGCCTGGCCGTCGACCCTCAATGCACGCGCCCTGGCGTCGGTGAAGTGTTGGTGCGCCACTTGGTGGAGCACTTCATGAGCCGAGGCTTGAGCTATTTGGACTTGTCGGTGCTGCATGATAATCGCCAGGCCAAGAGCCTTTACGCCAAGCTGGGCTTCCGGGCGTTGACCACCTTTGCGATCAAGCGCAAGAACGGCATCAATCAACCGCTATTCCTGGGCCCGGGGCCGCAGGCGGAGTTCAACCCTTACGCGCGCATCATCGTCGAGGAAGCCCACCGGCGCGGCATTGATGTGCAGGTCGACGATGCCGATGCGGGCCTGTTCACCCTCAGCCACGGCGGGCGTCGGGTGCGTTGCCGTGAATCCCTGAGCGACCTGACCAGCGCCATCAGCATGACCCTGTGCCAGGACAAGAGCCTGACCCACAAGGTGCTCAAGGCCGCAGGCCTGCAGGTGCCGGTGCAACAGTTGGCCGGCAGTGCCGACGACAACCTGGAGTTTCTCGACGAACACCAGCGCATCGTGGTCAAGCCGCTGGACGGCGAGCAAGGCCATGGCGTCGCCGTGGATTTGCAGAGCATCGAGGAGGTGCAGCAGGCGGTTGAAGCGGCGCGCCAGTTCGACAGCCGCGTGTTGCTGGAAAGCTTCCACGAAGGCCTGGACCTGCGCATCCTGGTGATCGGTTTTGAAGTGGTCGCGGCTGCGATTCGCCGCCCTGCCGAAGTGATCGGCGACGGTCAACATTCGATTCGCGCGTTGATCCAGGCACAAAGCCGTCGTCGCCAGGCGGCCACCGATGGCGAGAGCAAAATCCCGCTGGATGCAGAAACCGAGCGCACCCTCAAAGCCGCAGGTTACGACTACAACAGCATCCTGCCCCGTGGCGTGCAACTGGCCGTGCGACGCACCGCCAACCTGCACACCGGGGGTTGCCTGGAAGATGTCACGGCGATCTTGCATCCGACGCTGGTGGACGCGGCTGTCCGCGCGGCCCGTGCCCTGGATATTCCCATGGTCGGCCTGGACCTGATGGTGCCTGCGGCCGACCAGCCAGAGTATGTCTTTATCGAAGCCAACGAACGGGCCGGCTTGGCCAACCATGAACCGCAACCTACGGCTGAGAAGTTTGTGGATTTGTTGTTTCCACACAGTCAGCCAGCTACCTGACTACCGATCGTTCCCACGCTCCGCGATCGTTCCCACGCTCCGCGTGGGAATGCAGCCTGTGACGCTCTGCGTCACCACAGCGGACGCAGAGCGTCCCTGAGGCATTCCCACGCAGAGCGTGGGAACGATCGCACGATCGCAGAGCGTCGATCGCCCTCAACTCATCAGGAGTTTCCATGACCCGAACCATTCCCGAACCCGATCTCGCGTATCTGCAAAAAGTGCTGCTGGAAATGCTCGCCATTCCCAGCCCCACCGGTTTTACCGACACCATCGTGCGCTACGTCGCCGAGCGCCTGGAAGAACTCGGCATCCCGTTTGAAATGACCCGGCGCGGCACGATTCGCGCCACCCTCAAGGGCCAGAAAAACAGCCCTGACCGCGCCGTCTCCGCGCACCTGGACACCATCGGCGCCGCCGTGCGCGCGATCAAGGACAACGGCCGTCTGACCCTGGCGCCAGTGGGCTGCTGGTCGAGCCGCTTTGCCGAAGGCAGCCGTGTCAGCCTGTTCACCGATAACGGCGTGATTCGCGGCAGCGTGTTGCCGCTGATGGCTTCCGGGCACGCGTTCAACACCGCCGTGGATGAAATGCCGGTGAGCTGGGACCATGTGGAACTGCGCCTGGACGCCTACTGCGCCACGCGCGCCGACTGCGATTCCCTGGGAATCAGCGTCGGTGACTACGTGGCGTTCGACCCGCTGCCCGAGTTCACCGAAAGCGGGCATATCAGCGCCCGCCACTTGGACGACAAGGCCGGCGTCGCCGCACTGCTCGCTGCGCTCAAGGCCATCGTTGACAGTGGCGAACCCTTGCTGATCGACTGCCACCCGCTGTTCACCATCACCGAGGAAACCGGCAGTGGCGCAGCGGCCGCCCTGCCCTGGGATGTGAGTGAGTTTGTCGGCATCGATATCGCCCCGGTCGCCCCTGGCCAGCAGTCCAGCGAACATGCGGTGAGCGTGGCCATGCAGGACTCCGGCGGCCCCTATGACTATCACCTGTCCCGCCACTTGCTGCGCCTGGCGTCAGACAACGAGCTGCCGGTGCGCCGCGATCTGTTCCGCTATTACTTCAGCGATGCCCACTCGGCGGTCACCGCCGGCCATGATATTCGCACCGCGCTGCTGGCCTTCGGTTGCGATGCCACCCATGGCTATGAGCGTACCCACATCGACAGCCTCGCCGCCCTGAGCCGCTTGCTGGGCGCTTACATCCTCAGCCCGCCGGTGTTTGCCAGCGATGCGCAACCGGCCCAGGGTTCCCTGGACCGGTTCAGTCATCAGATCGAGCATGATACGCAAATGGAGAGCGACACCCGTGTGCCGTCGGTGGACAGTTTGGTCGGCCAGAAGTCCTGACGCTGTGTGAGTTGATACTGGCAACAAAGGTCCCGGCGCAGTAGCATCGCCGGGACCTGATACCTGAGGCTTGTATGCTGATTCCCTACGATGCACTTGAAGTCGACACCCTCACCCGCCTCATCGAAGACTTCGTCACCCGCGACGGTACCGACAATGGCGACGACACGCCCTTGGAAACCCGCGTGCTGCGCGTGCGCCAGGCGCTGACCAAAGGCCAGGCGCTGATCGTCTTCGACCCCGAGAGCGAGCAATGCCAGTTGATGCTCAAGCACGATGTGCCCAAGCACCTGTTCGACTGAACAGCGGCGCCTAAGGGTTGGGCGCCGGCACGGGATGGGTAGCTTGGCCCTCGCCTTTGAGTATCTTGCGGTACACCTCGGCGCGGTACACGTTGACGCCCACCGGCGCCTCGATGCCGAATTTCACATGAGTACCGTTCACTTCCAGGATATGCACGGTGATGTCATCGCCAATGGCGATGGCTTCGCCTGTGGCACGGCTTAAGACCAGCATGGCGGTTGTCCTTTTCCAGTAGCAGGACCCCGACCATGCCCCCTTGGCGCTGGGCCGGCAATGGCTTGCGGGAAAATCAGGCACTGCCTACGCAGGCAGGTAATTTGTCTGACAGACCGCAGCCGAATCAGCCCTTCACGGCCTGCGCCTTGGCGCGCATCTTGTCGGCCATCAGTGTCATTTCGTCATACAGCAGTTGCGGATTTTTCTGTTTCAACGCCCAAGCCATGCGGCCTTGCTCGTGGGGCAGGATCATGAACTCGCCTGCGGCCACGCGCTGGTAAATGTAGTCGGCGATATCCGCCGCCGAGATGGGCGAACTCTCAAGCAGTTTGCCCACCTGGGCCTTCATGGCTGGGGTTGGCCCACGGAAGGAGTCGAGCAGGTTAGTCTGGAAAAACGACGGGCACACCACATGAACGCCCACTTCCTGTTGCTTGAGCTCCACCAGCAGGCTCTCGGACAACGCCACCACGCCCGCCTTGGCCACGTTGTAGTTGCTCATGGCCGGGCCTTGCATCAGCGCGGCCATTGAGGCGATGTTGATGATGCGCCCCTTGCTCTTTTCCAGCAGCGGCAGGAACGCCTTGCAGCCTTTGACGACGCCCATCAGGTTGATTGCGATCTGCCAGTCCCAATCCTCCAGGGACAATTCAGCGAAGAACCCGCCCGAGGCCACACCGGCGTTGTTGACGATCACATCGATGCCGCCGAGCTTCACCTCACAGGCCTGGGCAAAGGCCGTTAGCTGGCTGTAGTCACGCACGTCACAACGCTGGGTAAAACCATCACCGCCCGCCTCGCGAACCTGCTTGAGGGTTTCCTGCAAACCGGGCTCGCTGACATCGGACAACCCCAACTGCCAGCCTTCACGAGCCCAGCGCAGAGCGATTTCGCGACCCAGGCCAGACCCGGCGCCAGTGATCATCATGCGGTTTTGCATAGGAGGTAGCCTTGTGGTTCACGAAGAAGTGACCGGCAGTGTAGCGAAGGTTTTTGCTCCACCCACGCACCATCAGGGTGATGAATGCCCCAGGCAAACCGCGGGCTCGGTAGCTGCTGCGCGCATAGACTAAGTTCAATTTTTTTCAACTGATTAGTTCAAGTTGCGCACGCGTTAAAAGAAATAAGCGACCCATCAAAATGTTTTATAAAAACAATGAATTTTCTGCGAAGTGGCAGAGTCGGAATGGGTAAGGCGTCCCACTGTACATGGACGAACCAACGGTTAAACAGCCGGTTTTTGCAAAGAACCTATAAGGAATAAAACCATGAGCCTCATTCTGATTATTATCCTGATCCTCCTGCTGGTCGGTGGCCTGCCGGTGTTCCCGCACTCGCGTAACTGGGGTTATGGACCGTCGGGTATCCTGGGTGTGGTACTGGTTGTTCTGCTGGTGCTGTTGTTGCTAGGCAAGATATAAACGCCGCGTTTTTGTAGGAGCGAGCTTGCTCGCGAAACACTCACAGGCGCCGCGTTTATTCAGAACGCACGCGTTTTCGTTGATGTTTTTCGCGAGCAAGCTCGCTCCTACAATTGAGAAGCAAAAAAAGAGGCCTTCTAGAAGGCCTCTTTTTTATTGCCGGTCAGTTAGTCCGGCTTACCGTCCACCACACCTGCGGTGTTATCCAGCAGGCTCTTGGTCGCGGTTTGCAGGAACGACTCGAGTTTCTGCTTGAGTGCGGCTTCGTCCGGCGACTCTGGAATCACCTTGCCATTCGGCTCGGCGCCCAGGGTGTATTCCCACAACTTGGGTGGCATTTCCTTGGGCAATACCAGTACGCGGTCGCCGGTGAGCAAGGCCACGGTCTGGTCGCTGCCCGATGGCTTGATCACGCCGAAACCTTTATCACCTTCCGGCAGGTTCAGCAGGTCACGGCCCCAGCACTGGTGCAAGGTATCGCCGCCCAGGCGGCCCATGATGGTGGGCACGATGTCGATCTGGGTGCCCACAGTGTGGTCACGCTCACCGAACTTCTCGCGCATGCCCGGTGCAATCATCAGCATCGGCACGTTGAAGCGGCCCAGGTCCATCTCGGTGATCTGCTGCTCGTTACCGAAACCGTGGTCACCGACAATCACGAACAGGGTTTCCTTGAAGTACGGCTCCTTGCGGGCCTTTTCAAAGAACTGGCCCAGGGCCCAGTCGGAGTAGCGCATGGCCGTCAAATGCTCGTTGAGGCTGCCACGGTCGGTGACTTTCTCGACCGGCAATGGGGTCGGCAACGCGTACGGCGTGTGGTTGGACAGGGTTTGCAGCAGCGCGTAGAACGGCTTGCCGCCTTCGCGTGCCTTCAGTTCTTCCAGGCCACGGTTGAACATGTCCTGGTCGGACACGCCCCAGGTCGGGTCGGAGAACACCGGGTTGACGAAGTCATTGCGGCCGATGAAGTTGGTCATGCCCTGGTTGCTGAAGAAGCCCGATTGGTTGTCCCAGGCGAAATCGCCGTTGTAGACATACACATCGTCGAAATCACGCGCACTGAGCAGCTGCGGCAGGCCCGACAGCTTGTGGCTGCCTTCCGGGGTCTGCATCAGGTATTCGAAACCCGGCAGGTTCGGGAAGCAGGCCATGGTGGCGAACATACCCTGGTGGGTGTGGGTGCCGTTGGAGAAGAAGCGGTCGAACAGCAGGCCCTCTTGGGTCAGCTTGTCGAAGTACGGGGTGATATTGCCCGGACGTCCCAATGCGCCCACCGAGTGACCGGCGAAGCTTTCCATCAGGATGACCACGACGTTCTTGATCGGCAGGGTTTTCTCGGCCGGTGGCGTGAAGTCACGGCGTACCGCAGCGGTGTCGGTGTCTACCAGCTTCTCTTGCGGCAGCACCAGCATGTCGCGCACGGTCTGGGTGGCCAGCGGTTGTTCCAGAGTGGCCTTCCAGATGTTGGCGCGGTCTTCACCGAAGCGCGCCTTGGCCGCCGCGATCAGCGACAAGGTGCCATTGAGGCCCAACTGGTTGGCGAAGTTCGAATCGGTGGTGTAGACATCACCCCAACGCAGCGGTGGCCCCTGGCGCAGGGTGCCACGGATGGCGACCACGGCAACCAGCAGGCAGACCATGAACACCGCGGTGCGGCCGTACCACGGCGCCACCTGGCGCGTGCTGATCGTGCCGCCGCTGAACGGGCCACGGGGGCGCGTTGCGCGGTCAGCGCCCTTGAAGGCCATGCTCAGGATCAGCGTGCCCACGGCCCAGGCCAGCAGATAGCGCACCACCGGGAAACCGTACCAGAGCATGCTCATCACGGTTTTCGGGTCTTCCTTCACATACTGAAAGACCAGGCCGTTGAGGCGCTGGTGGAATTCGCGGTAGAAATCCATCTCCATAAGACCGAGGAACAGCGCAATGCTGGACACAACGGTCAGCCACAAACGGAAGAAGCCTCGTGCCGCCATGGCCCGTACGCTGAACACAGCCAGCAACAGCGGGATCAGCGCGTATGTCACAAAACGAATGTCGAAGCGGGTGCCGTTGACGAACGCTTCCAGGAACGTCGAAGCCGGCGTATCCAGGATCATCTCGCGGTTGTAGACCAGCAACGCCAGGCGCAGCAGGGAGAACATCACCATCATGACCAGTGCGCAGAGCAGCGTGTACGCCAGATGGGATTTGACGGTCGGTTGCAGCAGGCGATTTGAAGCTCGCTGCTGATTCAGGGCGTCCGGGTTTGCCATGTCGTTTTAGGACCCATTGGAAGTTTAAGTTGCGAAATAATGCAGTGGCGTCCGTCCCTCGCCCAGGCTGGCTGGGGTAGGCGGTTAACGCGGTGGCACAAATGGTGCCCGATCAAGGCCGGCAAGGCTATTAATTACTGAACGTAAGGCACGGCCCTGCCTTTAAGGGCACTGGAGATAGAGCCCTGGCAGCCGGTTAAAGCCGGCGAATTGTCTTGGATGGGATGTGAAAATTTCGTGCGGCGAATAGTTTCGACACACAAATATGGTTAATACAGTGCCCCCCTGTGGGAGCTGGCTTGCCTGCGATAGCGGTGGGTCAGCTTGCATCGTTTTGATTGACACACCGCAATCGCAGGCAAGCCAGCTCCCACATTGACTGTGCCCACTCCAAATCGAGTAGGTCGTCAGATCCGCACGTTACCGCGCGGCCCGGCGATAGCCCAGATGATCAGGCCCAGCACGGGCAACAGCAGGATCAACAGGATCCACAGCACTTTGGCGCCGGTGCTGGCGCCGCTTTTGAACACGTTGATGATCGCCCAGATATCCAGCGCGAGGATAATCAGGCCAATCAGGCTATTAAACGTGGAACCCATGGTGTCGCTCCTAAGTGAGGGCATGCCCTTGTAGGATAGTCAGCCTTGGCGGGGGTTCCGTTTTATTTCAGACGTGTACGGCAATCTTCAAGGCTTCAAGCGAGGGCTCGGCCTTGATGCCGACTTCGGCACACAGTTCCAGCACGCGCGGCAGGTCGTTGCCGAACACCAGCACCGCCTGGATCTCGTCGTCCAGCAACTGGCTGAAATTCACCAGCACATAACCGCCGTCTTCCGGGCTCAGGGCGCTCATCTGGATCTGGATGCGGTTCAGCGCGGTCAGGTCTTCGGTCTTGGCCAGTTGCTTGGGCTTGAGGTTGAACGCCACACCCGGACCGAACGACGCGACGATCTGGGCAAACAGGTCGCCATAGGTATCGGCCTGGAACAACACCGTGTCCGGTAGGCTACCCACTACCACCCACTCCCCCAGCGGGATCGGGAAGCTGTCGTCGTAGTTGATATCCGGGTTGGCCGCCAGGAACGCCGCCGGGGCCGCGTAGGCCTGGGCCGCTTCGTCGGCGATACGCGCTACTTCGTCCTCACCCATGACGCCGGCGCTGATTTTACTGATGAGTTCGAAGAGGGCGGTTTTCATGGGGCGATCCTGTAACGGGCAAGTTTTGAAGGGCGCGTAGCCTACACCAGTTTCTGCAACTGCGCCGCCGTATCCACCGCGCCCATGGTCTGCGCCGCCGCCAGCGCTGTCGCGCCTTGTGCATCGGTGGCCTTGGGATTTGCGCCTTTACCGAGCAGGTAATCAACCATGTCAACGCGGTTGAACATCGCCGCCATCATCAACGCCGTACGCCCGTCCGAGGAGGCCGCGTCAATCGGCGTGCCGCCTTCGATCAACGCCTGGACCACCGGCAGGTTGCCTTTGAACGCCGCACCGGCAATCGGCAACTGATTCTTGTCGTTGGCGATCAGGGGGTCAGCCTTGAACTCCAGCAGCACTTTAACCGCCTCGGCATGGCCGTGGTAAGCCGCGAGCATCAACAAGGTGTCGCCATTGTGATTACGAAAGTTGGCCGGCAGGCCTTTGGCCAACAGGGCGGCGAGCATCGCGGTATCGCCGCGACGGGCCACGTCGAAGACTTGCTCGGCAAATTCGGCGGCTTCGTCTTCGGTCATTTGTTTAGGCTGTTCTGACATGGGGGCTCCTTGCTGAGGCGACTGATATAACTGTTTAAGGCGCCCAGTGTCGCGAGGGAGCTCCCCGGTGTCATGGCTTTTTTGTCAAAAGCCGCCATAGCCAGAATCAATAACGGAATTGGCCGCCCTGGATCTGCGCCAGCAATTGCCCGGTCACCGGCACATAGCTGTCCGAACCCGGCAACCAGGCGTAGACCGGGTCATTGCCAGCCTTGTCCGGGTCGAACCCTTGCTCCTTGAGCTTCACTTTCTGGTACTTGAACGTGCCGGTGGTTTCCATCTTCACCTTGATCCGCAAAAACAACGGCACCGCATAAGAGGGCAACTGGCCGTGGGCGAATTGCAGCAGTTCGCGCATGTCCAGGCTGGCCAGGGATTCGCTGGGGGTGATGGCGACCATGCCGGCGCGGCCGTTGGTGTTGTCGATCTCGACGCCATAGGCCACCACTTCAGCGATCTGCGGGTGTTTGAGCAGGACGTTTTCCACCTCGGTGGTCGAGACGTTTTCGCCCTTCCAGCGATAGGTATCCCCCAGGCGATCGACAAATTGCGCATGGCCGAAACCGATACTGCGCACCAGGTCACCGGTGTTGAAATAGCGATCGCCTTTTTCGAATACGTCGGTCAGTACCACCTTGCGGTTTTTTTCCGGATCGGTATAGCCGTCGAAGGGCGACTTATCATCAATGCGCGCCAATAACAGGCCCTGCCCGCCGGTGGGCACCTTGACCATGAACCCATCGCTGCCGCGCAGCGGTTCACCAGTGTCATGGGCGTAATCCACCAGCGCCCAATGCTGCAGGCAAAAGCCGATGGTGTTGTCAAAATTCAGTATGTTGGTAAAGCCGATATTGCCGTCGCTGGCGGCATACAGCTCGCAGATATGCTCCACACCATAACGCTGCTTGAACTGCGCCCACACACCAGGGCGCAAGCCGTTGCCGACCATCTTGGTCACCTGATTATCGCGGTCCTGCGCACTGGCAGGCTGGTCGAGCAGATAGCGGCACAGCTCACCGACATAACCCAGGGTGGTCGCCTTGAACTTGCGTGCATCGTCCCAGAACTGGCTGGCACTGAATTTGCGCCGGATGGCAAAGCCCGACGCGCCGATAATCGCCGCCCCCCAGCACACGCACAGCCCGGTGGCGTGGTACAGCGGCAAGGTGCAATAGAGGACGTCCTGCGGGCCCATGTCCAGGGCGATACTGCCGAAGCTCACGGCGGTTTTGGTCCAGCGCCCGTGCTTCATGATGCCGGCCTTGGGCAAGCCGGTGGTGCCGGAGGTGTAGATATAGAAGCAGGGGTCATTAAAGAACACCTGCGCGGAACTCACCGGGTTGTCCACCGGGCTTTCGGCGCTGGCGGCCATCAGGTCGATATAGCCATCGGGCACTGCACTGCCGGGTTGATCGGCCACGAACCAGGTGCGCTCGGCCGGGATCTGCACGTGTTCGCGCACCGCCGCGTAAGCGCCCAGCAATTCGGCACCGACCACAATGGCAACCGGGTTGACCAGGGTCAGGCTGTGTACCAACGCCCCTTGAGTTTGCGCCGTGTTGAGCATGGCGCAGATGCCGCCCAGCTTGGCCACGGCCAGCACGTTGAGCAGCAACTCGGGGCGATTTTCGATAAACAGCGCCACCACGTCACCCTTGCCGATGCCCTGGGCTTGCAGGTGGTGGGCAAGACGGTTGGCGCGCTGATTGGCGTCGCGGTAGCTGATCACGCTGTCCCCATAAAGCAGGGCAGCACCGTCAGGGTTGCGCAAGGCGGCTTGTTCGAAATGCCAGCCCAGGCCGCAGGGTTGGCCCGGGTCGGTGACGTTGGCCGCGCGCATGCCGCGCACCACCCGTGGGAGGGCCCGAACGATGGCAGGCACCTTTCGCAGCATCATGCGCCAGGTGATCATGTCGACTTGCTGATGAGTCATGGCGGGACGTCCCTTTTCTTATTCTTGGTCTGGTCCAGGTACATCGACTGGTGTAGCGGAAAATACGTCAGCGGTTCTTTGGCTGTACACGCGGGATTTGAAAAGTTTTGTATCTCGTGGCGGCCGGCCGATGCTTATCTCCCGGACACTCCACCCTCCAAATGCGGGAGCTGGCTTGTCGGGCCGCCGCATCGCTGCGATAACAGCCTGCCAGCCGAGCGGGATTTTTCCGAGCAAAAGGCGGTCAGTATCAGTACAGCCCTCCCCCTCCTCCCGAAAAAATCACCGAGCAGATAGCGCAAAATGCAGGATGCACGATGGCCCTTCATGCAAATTGCACGAAAATGAAAATCCTGTAAATTTATAAGTTGCTGATTTATAACGATTTTCTAAAAAATCCAATACTGGCACAATCACTGCACCTATCACTCCATGCTTGCCAACTTGAGCCAATGGAGCTGATAGACATGAGCCTGATCCAAGATAAATTCGCTTCGGTATTCTCCAACTACGACGTCACCACCCAGCCACGTCCGGACGGCGGCATCCTGTTGACCCTGCGCAACAGCGAAGGTAAGCAGGTCAAGCGCTCGATCTCTTATCAGCAGCTGCACACTGCCGACCAACTGACCTGGGTCATCAGCGCCATTCGTCGTGACTTGGCTGAACAAGCCAGCGAACTGCCGCAGATTTCGATGCTGCAAAGCCAGAACCGCTTTGCACTGCCGACCTATCACTCGGCCTAAGCTGGAAATCTGAAAAAGGGCCGCGACGCTACTCAGCGTCGCGGCCCTTTTTCATGCCGTTAACATAAGCCCTGGCGGGCGGCCTCATTCTTTGCCTGTACGCGGTTGGTGACATCCAACTTGCCGTAGATGTTGCGCAGATGAAATTTCACCGTGGCTTCAGAGGTGGCGCGAATCTGGCTGATTTCCCAGACCGTCTTGCCCTCGGAGGCCCATCGCAGGATTTCCAGCTCCGTGGCAGTCAGGGGCTTGCCGCACAAGCTCAGGCGTTTTCTGATAGCCGTCGGTACAATAACTAACGGGCGATACGTCTCCTCTGGGCCACTCATTGTTCTCTCCTTTATGTCTGCTGATGCGCTGCCACCTTTCGGATTCCTCCTATTGACAGATGGCATAAACATTGGCGCTGAAGAGAGAGTTACATAACGAGTGGAATCAAAGCGCACAGTGCAGAACAAACAGCTTTGCCCTACAAATAATTAAGCTTCTTCCCACAGCAACTTCCAACTTGCCAGGGTTGAACATTCAGTTATTTGTGCTTAGTCATCGAGTCCTGGAAAGCGTGCGGCAATCGCATCACAGGTCAACGAGGGCACAGCGCCCTGGGCTGTGTTGAACAAACGCAGTGTCACACAGTGCGGGTTTTCGCCCATGTCGAACCAGTGCGGTACACCGGCAGGGATGATCAGCAAGTCATTCTTCTCACAGCGCAAGCTGTACACATAGTCGCCTATGTGCAGCGTAAACAGCCCCTGGCCTGCGATGAAGAAACGCACCTCGTCTTCACTGTAGGTACGTTCGTCGAGGAACTGCGCACGTAACTCGTCTTTCTGTGGATGGTCTTGGGTCACGCTGACCACTTCCACAGCGGCGTAGCCGAGGGCTTCGATCTGAGCCTGGTAGGCGGCAATCATTTCAGCATCAGTGGCGCCCTTTTCTATCAGGCTGGGCTGCCAGCGTTCAAAGCGCACACCGTGCTCGGCCAGGGTCGACTGGATATCCTCGGCATGGGTCAACACTTTGTTTGGGGTGTCCGGGGTGGCGATGGAGTAGACGGCTACATAGCTCATTGCACGGTTCCTTGGTTCGGCTCTTGCAATCGAAGGCCAATGATAATGGCGGCGGCCAGGGCCGCGAGGCTGGCGATACTGAACGTGAAGGTTGGCCCCAGCAGGTTCCAGCTGTAGCCGGAATACAGGGCGCCGAGCGCGCCGCCGGTGCCGGCCAGCGCGGCATAAAGGGCCTGGCCCTGGCCTTGCTGGCGGTCGCCGAAGCTGCGTTGCACAAAGGCAATCGCCGCTGCATGGAAGCTGCCAAACGTGGCGGCGTGCATCAGTTGCGCCACCAGCAGCAGCCAGAAAACCTCGGCAAATGAACCCAGCAGCCACCAGCGCAGCGCGGCCAGCAGGAAACTGGCGAGCAGCACCCGGCGCACCGAAAAGCGCGCAAGGATACGGCTCATGGCCAGGAACATCAGCACTTCCGCCACCACCCCCAGCGCCCACAGCAGGCCAATCACGCCACGGCTGTAGCCCAAGTGCTCCAGGTGCAAGGTGAGGAAGGTGTAATACGGGCCATGGCTCATTTGCATCAGCGCCACGCAGGCATAAAACGCCAGCACGCCTGGGCTGCGCAATTGCTTGAGGAAACCCTCACCGGCCAAGCGGTTGCCGTGGCTGACAGGCTGCGCGTTCGGTACCCAAAGGCTGGCGCCGATGATGCCGGCCATGATCACCACGACCGCCACCGGGTAAATATCCAGGCTCAGCCAATCGAACAGCCGCCCCATGACCACCACGGTGAGGATAAAACCAATGGAGCCCCACAGACGGATCTGGCTGTAGCGTGAGGTTTGCGTGTGCAGGTGGGCCAGGGTGATGACTTCGAACTGCGGCAGCACTGCGTGCCAGAAGAACGCGTGCAGGGCCATCACCAGCGCCAGCCAGGCGTAGGTCTTGCTGACGAAAATCAGGCAGAAGCTGGCCAGGGTGCACACCGCGCCGAACCGCACGATGGCCAGGCGCCGGCCGGTGTAATCGCCGATCCAGCCCCACAGGTTGGGGGCCACGCAGCGCATTAGCATGGGGATGGCCACCAGTTCACCGATGCGTGCGCTGGAAAAACCCAGGTGATCGAAGTAAAGCGCCAGGAACGGCGCGGTCGCCCCCAGCAGGGCGAAGTAAAAGAGGTAGAAGCTGGAGAGGCGCCAGTATGGCAGTGGTTGGGGCATGCTATTGGGGCTGCTTCGCAGCCCAGCGCGAGCAAGCTCGCTCGCCACAGCAAGCGCGCTCATTGCCCCAGGCGATCACAGCTGGCCCAGTATCGGGGTACTCACGCGCACATCGGCATTTTGCCCACGGTTACGCAAGAGGTGGTCCATCAGCACGATGGCCATCATGGCTTCGGCAATCGGTGTGGCGCGGATGCCGACGCACGGGTCGTGGCGGCCCTTGGTGATCACGTCCACCGGGTTGCCGTGCACATCGATCGAACGGCCTGGTGTGGTGATGCTCGACGTGGCCTTGAGCGCCAGGTGCGCCACGATCGGCTGGCCGGAAGAAATACCGCCAAGGATGCCGCCCGCGTTGTTGCTGAGGAAACCTTCAGGGGTCATCTCATCGCGATGCTCGGTACCGCGCTGGGAGACGCAGGCGAAACCAGCGCCGATTTCCACGCCTTTCACCGCGTTGATGCTCATCAGCGCATGGGCCAGTTCGGCGTCGAGGCGATCAAAGATCGGCTCGCCCAGGCCCGGCTTCACCCCTTCTGCCACGACGGTGATCTTCGCGCCGACCGAGTCCTGGTCGCGGCGCAACTGGTCCATGTAGGCTTCCAGTTCCGGCACCTTGTCCGGGTCGGGGCAGAAGAAGGCGTTGTCTTCGACGCTGTCCCAGGTCTTGAACGGGATTTCAATCGGGCCCAATTGGCTCATGTAGCCACGGATGACGATGCCCTGGGCGGCCAGGTATTTCTTGGCGATGGCGCCGGCGGCCACGCGCATGGCGGTTTCACGCGCCGAGCTGCGGCCACCGCCACGGTAGTCGCGTTCGCCGTATTTGTGATGGTAGGTGTAGTCGGCATGGGCCGGGCGGAACAGGTCCTTGATCGCCGAGTAGTCCTTGGACTTCTGGTCGGTGTTGCGAATCAGCAGGCCAATGGCACAGCCCGTGGTGCGGCCTTCGAACACTCCGGAGAGGATTTCGACTTCATCCGGTTCCTGGCGCTGGGTGGTGTGGCGGCTGGTGCCGGGCTTGCGGCGGTCAAGGTCGCGCTGCAGGTCGTCCAGGCTCAGCTCGAGGCCTGGCGGGCAGCCGTCGACAATGGCGACCAACGCCGGGCCATGGCTTTCGCCCGCGGTGGTGACAGTGAACAGCTTGCCGAAGGTATTGCCGGACATGCAGGGCGCTCCGTGAAATCAGTTGAATCAAGTCAACCGTAATAACTTAAGGCGGCCAGTATACGCAGGCTAACCGACTAGTTCATCCTCGAAACCTTACCGGTAGACGTTGGTCCAACCGGCACCTCTCCAATGATGGCGCTATGATGCTGCGAGTTCTGCTGTTCACCCTCACCCTGTTCACCGCCGTGGCCCAGGCCGCCTCCCCTGTCGTCTTGCAACGCCCGATCAGCCTGGACACCGGCAGCGGCCAACTCTTTGGCTCGCTGCTGTTGCCGCAATCGGATAAACCGGTGCCGGTGGTGCTGATCATCGCCGGCTCCGGCCCCACCGACCGCAACGGCAACAGCGCCGACGGCGCGCGCAACGACAGCCTCAAGCGCCTGGCCTGGGTACTGGCCCGGCATAACATCGCCAGCGTGCGCTACGACAAGCGCGGCGTGGCTGCAAGCCTGGCGGCCACGCCGGATGAGCGCAACCTGACCCTGGAGGCGTATGTGGCCGACGCCGTGGCCTGGGGCAAGTTGCTCAAGGCCGACAAGCGCATGGGCCCGCTGATTGTGCTGGGCCACAGTGAGGGCGCGCTGGTCGCCGCCCTCGCCGCGCCGCAACTTGAACCGGCCGGAGTCATTTCCTTGTCAGGCAGCGCCCGCCCGGTGGACCAAGTTATCCGTCAGCAACTGGCCGATCACTTGCCCCCTGCCCTGTTGCTACGCAGCAATGAAATCCTCGATCACCTCAAGGCCGGCCAGGTGGACGCCGATGTGCCGCGCCCGCTGGAGGGTATTTTCCGGCCCAGCGTGCAGCCGTATCTGATCAGCCTGTTCCGCGCCGATCCGTCGGCCGCTTTTGCACGCTTGGATATGCCGGCGCTGATTATCCAGGGCACCAACGATATCCAAGTGGGTGTAGGCGACGCCCAGCAACTGAAGAAGGCCAAACCCGACGCGCAGTTGACGGTAATCGAAGGTATGAACCACGTGATGCGCATCGTGCCCAATAACGTGAAGCAGCAACTAGCCTCCTACAACGACCCGAAACTACCGCTGGCTGCGGAGTTGGGCCAACGTATCGTCAGCTTTATCGAAGGACTTCAACCCCGTTAAGCGGCAATTGACCTCCAGTCCTGGAAAAAACGGCCGATAAGTCCAGAGTCGACAGTAAAAAGACTGTCGGCTCGCAGGGCTTGGACAGGATCGCGCCGCATGACAACCACCGAAACAACACCCGAATCTACCGCCGAGACCCCGGCCGCAACCGAAGCTGCCGCGGCAGCAGCCCTGCCGTGGGCCGACGTTCACGCCGAACACTTCAAGATGCTGCGCCTGGCCCCACTGGCCACCGACCGCGCCACCGGCGCACGGCCATTGCGCTTTGTGCAGTTCGGCTATGCCGAGCGTCATGACAAACACCACAGCCTGTTGCGCATGGTCATCCAGTTACCGGGCCAGCGAGTACGGCGCGAGCAGAATCATCTGGATATCTGGGTCGATCACGATAAACACCGCGTGCACTTCGGCCCCGGCAACAGCCTGGAAATCGAGCCGGCCAACCGCGGTATCGGGCGCTTCCTGGTGGCCCAAGGCGCCGCCTGGGCGAAGAAGAAGTGGTCACACTACCGCGTCGACGGCGTGGACCTGGCCAACAAGGACGCCCTCAACGAAGCCACGCGCCTGCGCCGCGATCACTTCCTGCGTATCCAGGGTTTCGATGTGGCCTACGCCGATGTGCAGCACCTCAAAGGCAATGTGCAACCAGGCAAGGTCGGCGACGTGCTGGACAGCTGGAATACCGAGAAAGTGCAGTTTGTGGAGATCCTCGAAGCCGCGCAGATGCTGCAACAGGCCGACCAGAACCTGGCGGAGCAGGAAGTGAAACTGCGCAAGGAAGAGGAGAAAGTCACCAAGTTCAAGCGTGAGGACAGTGGGCTGCGCTTTACCATCACCTGCCTGGTGGCGTTTACGGTGTTTCAGGCGGGGTTGTTGATCTGGATTGCCACGCACCGCTGATAGATTGAAATGCAATCAAAATGTGGGAGCTGGCTTGCCTGCGATAGCGGTGGGTCAGCTTGCACTTGTGCTACTGATCCATCGCTATCGCAGGCAAGCCAGCTCCCACATTGACCGAGTTTCTGCAGTTATATCCGGGCAGCGAAAACGGCCTGGTGTTGGCGGCACTGCTCAGCCGTCAACATAAACACCCCATGCCCACCGCGCTTGAAGTCCAGCCAGGCAAAGTCCACTTCCGGATACAGCGCCTCGACATGCACCTGGCTGTTGCCCACTTCGACAATCAGCAAGCCCTTCTCGGTCAGGTGGTCCGCCGCTTCAGCCAGCATCCGGCGTACCAGGTTCAGGCCGTCGTCACCGCAGGCCAGGCCCAGTTCCGGTTCGTGTTGGTATTCGTCGGGCATGTCGGCGAAATCTTCGGCATCCACGTAGGGCGGGTTCGACACAATGAGGTCGAAACGCTGGCCGGGCAAACCGTCAAAACCATCGCCCTGCACGGTGTAGACGCGCTCGTCGACGCCATGGCGCTCGATGTTCTGGTTCGCCACTTCCAGGGCTTCGAAGGACAAGTCTCCCAGCACCACTTCGGCCTCGGGGAATTCATAGGCACAGGCGATGCCGATGCAACCGGAGCCGGTGCACAGGTCGAGGATGCGTGCCGGCGGCTGGGCCAGCCAGGGTTCGAAGCGGTCTTCAATCAGCTCGCCTATGGGTGAACGCGGGATCAGTACGCGCTCATCGACGATAAACGACATGCCGCAAAACCAGGCTTCGTTCAACAGGTACGCGGTAGGCACTCGCTCATGGATACGCCGATGCAGCAAGCGCTGCACGTGGGAGATTTCCTCTTCTTCCAGGTTGCAATCCAAATAGCTGTCGGCGATTTCCCACGGCAGGTGCAAGGCGCCCAGCACCAATTGCCGGGCTTCGTCCCAGGCATTGTCGGTGCCATGGCCAAAAAACAGGTCTTCCCCATGGAAACGGCTGACAGCCCAACGGATATGGTCGCGCAAGGTGCGCAGGCGGGAAGTGATCACGGGGCAAGCTCCTGGAAAAAACGACTGGCGATTCTAACAGCCTTCACCTGTACCGACGATGTACGAAACACCTGGCACCGTACGTCGGATTTCATCCAATTTGCCCGCATTGTGTTAAACAGGCCTGCCTCTTGACATGGCTGCACGCCAGCAACGGCGTACCTTACGATAGTAGCGATTCACAGAAGCGCTCAGCCAGTGGACAATGTCGCAAAAGCCCCACTCACAGGAGCCCCAGAATGTCCGTTCCAAAGACGATGTTTCAACTCAGCGGTCGCGGTTACGCAGCAGCCAACCTCAATCATGCGACCCTGGTGATCATCGACGCCCAGAAAGAATACCTCAGCGGCCCGCTCGCCCTCTCGGGCATGGACGCGGCGGTGCAGAACATCAAGCAACTGGTGACCGCAGCGCGCAGTGCCGGGCGCCCGATTGTGCACGTGCGCCACCTGGGCACGGTGGGCGGCCTGTTTGACCCCCAGGGCGAGCGCGGCGAATTCATTCCGGGCCTTGAGCCTGAAGGTGACGAAACCATCATCGGCAAACTGCTGCCCAGCGCCTTCCATGGCACCGGCCTGGAAAAACACCTGCAAGACCTGGGCTCCCTGGACCTGATCGTCTGCGGTTTCATGAGCCACTCCAGCGTCAGCACCACCGTGCGCGCGGCCAAGAACCTGGGCTTTCGCTGCACCCTGGTGGAAGACGCCTGCGCCACCCGCGACCTGCCGTACAAGGGTGGCATCCTGAGCGCCGAGCACGTGCAGCAAACCGAAATGGCCATCATGGCCGACAACTTCGCCACCCTGGCGCTGGCCAAAGATCTGATCTGACCCTGCTGGCGGTGAGCGGCGTGTTTATTGCTCCGCTCATCCGCAAAGCCCTTTCATTTGGCGCATTTACCCCTCCCCCCGGAACAACCTGTGTATCTTCCGGTCGAAGGGCCGATACCCTGGAGGAAAGGTCGGAATGAAGATATCCGATGGTTTTGATGCTCGTCGCTTGCGCCCCAAAGGCCCGAGCAATTGGCGTCTGCGCCTGGTAGCGTGCATTGCCGCGTTACTGGCGATAGTAGGTTTGTTGTTGGCGGGCGCTGGTGGCGCCGGCCTGTTTGGGCATTCGCCGGCACTCGGCGAACTGAATGCCAGCCCGGGTGGCTCGGCACTCCTGCTGGGTGTCGGCTTGCTGGTGCTGTGGTTGGGTGTGTGGCTGTGGCGTCGCAGCCGTCGGAAAATGCGCCAACCGTTGTCGTTGAATATCGCCTCTCACCTGATGAAAAAGCACGACTGATGGCGCTTGGATAGCGTTTCCTGCGCCCTGGCCGCCGCGATTTAGGTAAACTGCCCGCCCTTCGCGGAGGCTGACATGCAAGACGACGATTTTTCCCTGTTCAAAAACGAGCTGCGCGGCGTCAAGCCGATCAAGCACGACCGCGCCGACACCGGCAAACCCAAGACCGACCGGGCGCAGATCGCCAAGCTGCGCCAGGCCGCGACCGTGCGCACCGATGCCACCACCGTGGATGGCCTGTCGGACCAGTTCGTGATCGACGTCGGCCCCGAAGATGAGCTGATGTGGGCCCGCGACGGCGTGCAGGAAAGCCAGATGCGCAAGCTCAAGGCCGGCCAGATCCCGTTCGAAGGCAGCCTCGACCTGCACGGTATGACCGTGGAAAAAGCCCGGGAAACCCTCTGGGCTTTCCTGGCTGAAGCGACCAAATTCGAAATTCGCTGCGTGCGCGTCACCCATGGCAAAGCTGTGCGGCTGGACGGCAAGCGGCCGATGATCAAGAGCCACGTCAACACCTGGCTGCGCCAGCATGCCCAGGTGCTCGGTTTTACCTCCTGCCAGGCCCGCCACGGCGGTGCCGGCGCGGTGTATGTGATGCTCAAGCGCACCATGATGGAAGGGCGCGACGAGTAACAAGTGCCTTCGTCAGGCTTGCAGCGATGTGTCCGCCACCGTAACCTTGCGCTTTGCGAAAATCCCACAGGTAGTTTCATGTCCCTGGAACAGAATTACACAGAGATTCTCGGCCAACTCGGCGAGGACGTGTCCCGCGAGGGCCTGCTCGACACGCCAAAGCGTGCCGCCAAGGCAATGCAGTACCTCTGCCGCGGTTATGAACAGACACTCGAAGAAGTCACCAATGGTGCCTTGTTCAGCTCTGACAATAGCGAAATGGTGCTGGTCAAGGACATCGAGCTGTACTCGTTGTGCGAGCACCACCTGTTGCCGTTTATCGGCAAGGCCCATGTGGCGTATATCCCGAGCGGCAAAGTGCTGGGCCTGTCGAAGGTCGCCCGCATTGTCGATATGTATGCGCGCCGCCTGCAGATCCAGGAAAACCTCAGCCGCCAGATCGCCGACGCCGTGTTGGAAGTGACAGGCGCCCTGGGCGTGGCCGTGGTGATCGAGGCCAAGCACATGTGCATGATGATGCGCGGTGTCGAGAAACAGAATTCGTCGATGATCACCTCGGTGATGCTGGGCGAGTTCCGTGAGAACGCGGCTACCCGCAGCGAATTTCTCAGCCTGATCAAGTAACCGGCCAGGCAGGAAAAAACCGGCGTTCATCGCCGGTTTTTTTTCGCCTGTAGAAATCAGGTAAGCTGCGCCCCCTCAGTCATGGGCAAGAGGTTTCAGCCATGTTCGTCAAAGCACTTAGAGTGGGCCTCGGCCACGTCATCATCGCGGGCGACTTTCTTACCCGCCCACGCAAAAAACAACGCCCTGCCGAGCAACAGGCCAAGGTCAATGCTGCCGCCAAAGACCTGACCCTGTATCAGTTCCACGCCTGCCCGTTCTGCGTGAAGACCCGCCGCACCCTGCACCGCCTGAATGTGCCGGTGGCCTTGAAGGACGCGAAGAACAACGAACAGGACCGCCAGACCCTGCTGGAGCAAGGCGGCAAGATCAAAGTGCCGTGCCTGCGCATCGAAGAGAACGGCCAGACCACCTGGATGTATGACTCCAAGGTGATCATCGAGTACCTGGACAAGCGCTTCGCCGCAATCTGAAGCCCGCTGCGGTCAATGTAGGAGCTGGCTTGCCTGCGATACGGGCACCGCGGTGCAGCAGATGTACCGAGGTGATGCAATCGCAGGCAAGCCAGCTCCCACATTTGCTCTGCGGTGTTCTTAAGTCTGTATTGCCAGTTCAAGATCCAGCAGTGCCGAGCCCAGGCACTTGCCGTGGGCATCCAGCGCCAGTGAGCGGGTCACGCCGCCACGCAGGATGCCCGGCAACACGAAGTTCAGCGCCTGCACATTCGGCAATTCATAACGCCGAACCGGCTCAGCACCGGGTTCCAGTAAATCCGCGAAGAACGCTGCCACGCGCTCCGCCGTCAGCTGTTCACACAGCAACGGGTAGTCCTGCGCGCGGTAGGCAATGATCGAGATGTTTGACGTGTCGCCCTTATCCCCGGTGCGGGAATGGGCCAGCGTATGCAGTTTCATTCTTCAATCCTCGGTTTGACCGCTTCACGGGGCAACAGCAACGACGCGACCGCCACCACCTGGCGTACGCCCTTGCTCGCCCCACCGCCGCCGGCCGGGCCGTTGGTGTAGAGGGTCTCCACTTCATTGCCGATCCGCACCGCGTCGCCACGCTCCTCACACCGGGCGGCGACCCGCAGGCGCACTTCCCAAGGCTCGACGCTGCTGCGTGGGCCGTGCAGTGAATCCATGCCGATCAACTCGGCGCGCAGGTCCTGCATCTTTACGCCGATCAACGCGAGACGCTTGAGTACCACGTCCCGCGCCAACTCGGCCCGTGCGACAGCACCTGGACCGCCGTAGGACATCTGCCCCTCACCGATCCAACCGTCCAGATAACCGACGCTGACCTTCAGTTGATCAGGCCGGGCACGCCCACTAGCTCCCTGGGCACGCACCCGGTCCACGCCCTCCTCGACAAACCCCACCTGGGAAAAGTCGGCCGTCACATCCGGGGTCAAGTAGGCTGCCGGGTCGTGAACTTCATAAATCAGTTGTTCGGCGCAGGTCGCGCGGCTGACCCGTCCACCGGAGCCTGCCACCTTGGTGATCACTGCATTGCCGTCGGCGTCGACCTCGGCCAGGGGAAAGCCCAGGCGTGCCAGATCCTCCACATCCTTGAAGCCGGGATCGGCGAAGTAACCGCCACTGACCTGCCCCGCGCACTCGAGCAAATGCCCCACCAACGTGCCCCGGCCCAGTCGCGGCCAATCATCGAAGGCCCAGCCGAACTCGAACATCTGCGGCGCCAGGAATAGCGAAGGGTCGGCCACGCGCCCGGTGATCACCACATCGGCGTCGGCACGCAACGCTTCAATAATGCCCTCCACACCCAAGTAGGCATTCGCGGAAATCAGCCGCTCACCCAATGCCCCCACGGTCTTGCCGTTATCCAGCAACTGCTCGGCAGGCAAGGCGTGCAGCACGTCATCGCCGACCACGGCCAAAACCTTGAGGCCCAGGCCCAGCTCGCCCGCAATACGCCGTACTTCTCTGGCCGCCGCCAGCGGGTTGGCCGCGCCCATATTGGTGATCACCCGCAGGCGACGACGCCCCGCCCCCTGCCCTACAAAGGGCAAGACACGGCGCATGCGCTCAGCGAGCAGCGGGTCATAACCGCCCTGCGGGTCGCTGATGCGCGCCTGTTGCGCCAGGGCGATGGTGCGTTCGGCCAGGCATTCGAAGACCAGGTAATCCAGGTCGCCGTGTTCGGCCAGTTCCACCGCAGGTTCTATACGGTCGCCGGAGTAGCCGGCGCCGGAGCCGATGCGCAAGGTGTTCATCTCAAATCACTCCCAGGAGCAACGCCGTCAGGGTCATCAACACCGAGGCGGCAAACAGGAAAGGAATGGTGAAGCGCTGGTGATCGGCCAGTTCGATCTTGCACAGGCCCACCAGCAGGAAGGTCGCAGGCGTCAGCGGGCTGACCGGAAAACCGGTGGTGTGCACGCCCAGCAACGAGGCCTGGGCCACTTGCAGGGGGTCGACGCCAAGCGCTTTGCCGACTTCGGCGATCACCGGCATCACGCCGAAGTAGTAAGAGTCGGGGTCAAACAACATGCTCAGGGGCATGGACAAAAAGCCCACGACGGCCGGGATCAACTTGCCGTGGCCCGCCGGAATCTGCGCCACCGCCACTTCGGCGATGGCCTTGAGCATGCCGGTGCCTTGCATGATGCCGGTAAATACTCCGGCGGCGAGCAGGATACTGGCCATGGTCAGGGCGGTTTTCGCATGGGCGTCGATGCGCGCACGCTGGGCGTCCACGTTGGGATAGTTGATGCACAACGCAACCACGGTGCCGAGCATGAACATCACCACCGGGTCGACCCAGCCAGCGATCATCACCACCATCACCAGCACGGTCAGCATCAGGTTGACCCAGAACAACCGTGGACGACGCAGCGTGATGTCGTCATCGCTGAGCACTCGTTGCGGCACCGCCTCCACGCTGGAACCGGCGCCCAGGCCCAGGCGCTTTTCTTCGCGATGGCCCAGCCACCAGGCGCAGGCGAAGACAAAGATCAGCCCGACGATCTGCACCGGGATCAATGGTTGGAACAGGTCGGCCCCCGGCACATGCAAGGCCGCCGACGAACGCAGCACCGGGCCGGTCCAGGGCAGGAAGTTGACGCCGGCGGCCATCGCACACACGCAGGCGAGGATGCGTTTATCAATGCCGAGGCGCGTATACAGCGGCAGCATCGCCGGCACCGTCACCAGAAAGGTCACCGCGCCAGAGCCGTCCAGGTGCACCAGCAACGCCAGGGTCGCAGTACCCACCACAATTCGTGTAGGACGCGTCCCGACCGTACGCAGGATGCGATCAATAATGGGATCGAGCATGCCCGCATCGGTCATGATCCCGAAAAACAGGATCGCGAACACAAACATGCCCACCACAGGGGCGACGTTCTTGATACCGGTAATGATGAAGGCGCTGGTTTGCAGGCCGAATCCACCGATCAGCGCGGCAATGATCGGCAAGGCGATCAAGGCCACCAGCGGCGAGAGGCGCTTGCTCATGACGGCAGCGAGCAGGCACAGGATGGTGATGACACCCAGGGTTGCGAGCATGGGTTACTCCAGGGCGGCCTCGTTGGCCGGTTATTGTTTTCCCTGGAGTATTGGAATCGCGCTAGGCTTTGTAAATTGCAATATTCAGCCATCAGCGTTCGGAAAAACAAAATGAAGCGGCGCTTATGAAAAACAGCATCCAGCACATTCAAGCCTTCCTTGCGGTTGCCCGCACAGGCAGCTTCACCAAGGCGGCCAACGAATTGCATCTGTCGCCGTCAGCCCTCACCGTGCAGGTGCAACAACTGGAAGACTGGCTCGGCGTCGCCCTGCTCGACCGCAGCCCGCGCCACGTGAGCATTACCGCCGCAGGCCAGGACGCGCGCGGGCCTATGGAAAAACTGCTGTTGGACCTGGACAACATCGTCACCGGCTCCCGCGACCTCGCCGCCTTGCGCCGCGGCGTGGTGACCATTGCCGCCCTGCCCTCAGTCTGCGCCGGCGCCCTGCCCCCGGCCTTGCGCCTGTTTCGCGAACGCTTCGCCGGCATCGAAGTGCGCCTGCATGACCTGGTGGCCCAGCGCATTCATGCAAAGGTTCGCAACGGCGAAGTGGATTTCGGCATCGGCGTGCGCGCCCGCCTGAGCCACGGCCTGGACTTCGTGCCGGTGCTCAATGATCGGCTGTGCGCGTTTGTGCCATCGGGTCATGCGCTCGCCCATCACCGCCAATTGACCCTGGAGCAACTGGCAGACCAGCCGATCATCCTGACCGGGCGCGACAGCAGTGTGCGTGAGCAAGTGGATACGCTGTTCGATGAGACACGGCTGACGCTGAACGCCGGCATGGAGGCCAACTACATGTCGACCGTATTGGCCCTGGTGCGCCAGGGGCTGGGCATCAGTGTATTGCCGGAGTCAGCGGCGGATAGCCTGGAGGGGTTGAAACGCATCAACATCAATCATCCCGGCGTCAATCGGGAGATCGGGTTGATCAGCCGCAGCGGCATGGGCTTAAGCCCGGCAGCGCAGCGCTGCTTTGAACTGCTCAACAAAGCACTGCCTGACGCGCCGCCGCGCTGAATGTGGGAGCTGGCTTGCCCGCGATGCAGACACCTCGGTTTAGCCGGGGCACCAGGGTGACGCTATCGCAGGCAAGCCAGCTCCCACATTGGACCGAGTGAATCAGTCGAGCATCGGCACATACCGAGGATGACTGGCCACCCGCTGCAACCATGCCTGCACCGCCGGATACGGCGCCAGATCAAAGCCGCCTTCATGGGCCACATGGGTGTAGGCATACAATGCGATATCGGCAATTGAAAACTGCTCGCCCACTAAATAAGGCGTGGCTTGAAGCTGACGCTCCATCACCTTCAAGGCCTTGTAACCGCCCTTATGGGTGGTTTTATATTCTTCCAGCCGATCCTCGGGCATGTTCAGGTAAAACTGAATAAACCGCGCCACCGCAATGTAAGGCTCATGGCTGTACTGCTCGAAAAACTGCCACTGCAATACCTGGGTACGCAGGCGCGGTTCGGTCGGCAGGAATTCGCTGCCATCGGCGAGGAAGTTGAGGATCGCGTTGGACTCCCACAGGCAGGTGCCGTCTTCGAGCTCCAATACCGGGACCTTGCCATTGGGGTTCTTGGCCAGGAACTCAGGGGTCTGGGTATCGCCCTTGAGAATATCAATATCGATCCATTCATACGGGATGCCCAACAGAGTGAGCATCAATTTGACCTTGTAGCAATTGCCCGACTTGTAATCGCCATAAACCTTGTACATGGGGCTCCCCTTTTCGCCGCGCTGACCGAATGCTTGCGCCCACAAGGTGCGGGTATCGAGGGCTTGTTTCAAGGCGTCGCGCAGAATAAATCCCCTGGCGTGGGCCTTTCATCCCTTTTCGCCCAGATAATCGAAAACATTATTTGCTTTATTTGTATACAAAAGCATAATTCGCTTCGTGCGAGTTCCTGACCTTTTGGTCAACAAACCCGCCAGCACCTCAAAGCGCCGTTGCCCACTCATGTAACCGGCGCTGGAAATAACAATAAAACGATTGAGGAGTACTCGCTGTGGATAGCCGCAAAACCGAAGCCCCTACGTTGGACCTGGCCGCGCCCCGAGGCGGTTGGCTGGAACGCCTGTTCAAACTGCGCTTGCATGGCACCACAGTGAAGACCGAGCTGATCGCCGGCCTCACCACTTTTATCACCATGGCCTACATCATCTTCGTCAACCCCAATATCATGGCCGATGCCGGTATCGATCACGGCGCGGCCTTCGTCGCCACCTGCATAGCGGCCGCGCTGGGTTGCCTGCTGATGGGCCTGTACGCCAACTGGCCCGTGGGCCTGGCGCCGGGCATGGGCTTGAACGCATTCTTCACCTACACCGTGGTCGGCACCATGGGCTACACCTGGGAGACCGCCCTCGGCGCGGTGTTTATTTCCGGCGTGCTGTTCATGATCCTCACGCTGTCGCGCATCCGCGAATGGCTGCTCAACAGCATTCCGGTCAGCCTGCGCCAGCCCATGGGTGCCGGGGTGGGCTTGTTCCTAGGGGGGATGGGCCTGAAAACCGCCGGCATCATCGTCGACAGCCCGGCCACGCTGATCAAGCTCGGTTCCCTGCACGAGCCGGCACCGCTGCTGGCGGCCGTGTGTTTCCTGCTGATTGCCATCCTCAGTTATCACCGCGTCTTCGGCGCCATCCTGATCAGCATCATCGCCGTAACCCTGGCCGGCTGGGGCCTGGGCCTGGTGCACTACAACGGCATTCTCGCCACCCCACCGAGCCTGGCACCGACCTGGATGGCAATGGACGTGATGGGTGTGTTCAATGTGAGCATGATCAGCGTGGTATTTGCCTTTCTTTTTGTACACATGTTCGACACTGCCGGTACACTGATGGGCGTTGCGCAACGCGCAGGCCTGGTGAATGCCGATGGCAAGATCGACAACCTGTCTCGCGCGTTGAAGGCTGACAGTGCGTCCAGCGTGTTTGGCGCCATGGTCGGTGTACCGCCGGTGACCAGCTATGTAGAAAGCGCCGCCGGTGTGGCTGCTGGCGGCCGTACGGGTTTGACCGCAGTGACCGTGGGCGTGCTGTTCGTGGCGGCGATGTTTTTTGCGCCGCTGGCCGGCATGATTCCCGCCTACGCAACGGCGGGCGCGCTGATTTATGTAGCGATGCTGATGATGGCGAGCATGGCCCATATCAATTGGGATGAGGCCACCGACAGCATTCCGGCGATCGTCACCGCGATCATGATGCCGCTGACGTTTTCGGTCGCCGACGGCATCGCCCTGGGCTTTATCACGTATGTGGCGTTGAAGGCCGGCACCGGTAAGTACCGCGAGATTTCCATCAGCCTGTGGGTACTGTGCGCGATCTTTATCGCCAAGTTCATCTTCCTGTAGTTCGGGAACGGCTGAAAAACCGCCTCACCTTCGGGTGGGGCTTTTGCATGAAGGGAGGACTGTAAATGACCTTGGAAACCTGGCTGCTGTTCAGTGGCGCTGCACTGGTGGTGATCCTGATTCCTGGCCCGCTGTCGCTGTTGATGATCAGCAACAGCCTCAACTACGGCCTGCGCCGCTCCTACCCTGCGTTTCTGGGCGGCGTGTTCGCCTCGATCTGCCTGTTGAGCGCCTCGGCCCTGGGCCTTGGCGCGCTGTTGCTGGCTTCTGAGCAATTGTTCAGCGCATTGAAGATCGTCGGCGCGCTGTACCTGTTCTACCTCGCCTGGCAAAGCTGGCAACAGTCGCGCCAGCCAAGCCAGGGTGCACAAGTACCGCAGACCCCGGCCGTGCCGCGCTTTCGCGCCTTGTTTGGCCGTGCCTTTGTACTGGGCGCCAGTAACCCCAAGGACATTCTGTTTTTCGCCGCCTTCCTGCCGCAATTTCTCAGCGCCCAGCAAGCCTTTTTACCGCAACTGCTGATCATGATCGCCACCTGGACGGTGCTCGACCTGCTGTGCAAGCTGGCTTACGGCCTCGGCGCCCATGGCGCAGCGCGGTATTTGCGCAGCGGCGCCGGCCAGAGCTGGTTCAACCGCGTCAGTGCGGCCCTGTTCGGTTGCGCCGGCCTGGCCTCGCTGATGAAGGTCAGGGGTTCAGTTTGATGAAGTAAACCGTGGGCGAGACATCGCTCCCGGTCGGCCACTGAATACCCGCCAGGATCCGTACCAGGCGCTGTTGACGCATGGCACTGCTGACTTCGTCAGCTAACGCCACGTTGGTATAGGTCCTGAGCCCGGTCACAAGCCAATTGTCGCTTAACGTCGAAAAAAGGCGCAAAGACGGCCTTTCCGCCCACAGGTATGACACGTAATAAAGCCGAGATGGTGAGTTGGGGTGGGTGGCCAGCGTCTCCCGCCGGATCGTCCCGTAACGCCGCACATTGACATGCCTGAGGGTGAAGCCCTGTTCCTCAAGCAACGTACTGACCGCTGCATATTGGGCGGCATTTCTTTCGCTCGCGACTGCCTTGCCACCGCGACGCAGGGTGCGTGGCGGCCTCACAGGTGGCAGGAAGTCAATACGGGTCAAGCCCGGCGCAGCGCCCTGGAAGCTTATGAAGGTCGTGTTGGGTGCCCTGTCGGTAGGCCGCAACATCCGCAATAAGTCATCGGTGCGGCCAGGCCGCACGGGGGCCGGCGGCAACCATTCGTCCAGGGTTGCACGCACTCTGAGCAGATGCGTGGCAGTTGCCGGGCGCGCCGGACCCGACAATTCGATCAAGCGGCTCACCACATGATCTCGGGTCCTGTTGGTAAGGGTGGGAAAGGCGATGGCCACGGACTGCTCCAACGGCCGGTCGAAAATCGGCGCATGCAAATGCCAGGCGCCCGTTGCCGTGCGGGATGCAGGTAACGGCTGTTCGAGCAGGTCGTTGCTGGTCCAACGCAGGATGTCAACGCTGGCCAATGACACCAGCGGCTCATTCCTGGTGATGAACACGATACCGTGAAGCCCGGCATCCTCACCTGGGGGCAGCAACCGGTAAAAACGGCTGCTCGGATCGGTCAGGCTGGAACGTTCAGGCGCAACACGCAGCACATGGTGAGGATAGCCTTGAGGGTCCGCTGCGACATGAAATATCCCTGGAGCGGGCGAGCTCGATAGCTGGCCTGGATGAAGCTGAGTCTGCCAATCCAACCAATGCGTGGCTGTGGTGGAGAACTGGCGAATCCTGTCTTCGCTCGCTACACGCACCGGCGGTTGCCAGTCCGACACGTCAGGCCTCGGAGGTTGCCACGGCCGATGGGTTCCCGAACTCGGCCCCGGAGTTGGCGCGTCCGCGCCCAATAACCATTCTTCGGGCTGATAGATATGCACGAGCAACTCATCTTCTTCGCCTGCCTGTTTGTTTTTCAGGCGTAATGAGTGTTCGTTCTGGCGCCGGTACACCGGATAACGATGCGTGTCATCCGCCAGGAAGGCCTCGCCATTTTTGACGTACACACCCTTTTCACCCACGCCCTTCAGCGCGACAGCGTCTTGAGGCACGCCCTTTAGCCGAAAATGCTCCAGGGCTTTGAGCTGGGTAATTGGCCGTGATATCCCAGCGGCCAGTGTTCTGGGCGCCGTCATGTGCAGGTGGCGGATTCGACTCAACCCGGTGGCCAGCGAACGCCGCGTTATTCCTCCCACGGCGCCCGCCCTGGTTTTGGCGCCGGGTATAAAACCCAATAACAGTTCAACCGTCAGAAAAATGCTCATGAAGCCAACATCAACCGCATCCGAGGAATGGCCAAAACGGTGGTACCGCCGCGCCGCCAGCAGCAACTCGTAGAAGTCGTTGACCATGCCGTAAGGCGGCACGAAAAAACCCACCAAGGCGCGCATGCGCGTATCACTTTGCTCCTCCAGGCGTTTGGTTCGATAGCGGTCCAATGCCTTGCTGGAATTGCACGCCGCCTGGGTTCGGCGCTGCAAATCAAGCACCCAGGCCTTGTACAGCAACGCGTTGGCATCGCTGTGGGCAGTGGGCACGATCGCCAGCGCGTTCAGCGGGTCAGTATCGACCTGCTCCTGGAACTGCTTTTCAATGTCCTGCGGCACCGGCGTCGGCTCCAGATGCTTGACCGCAAAGGAGCGAATGAACTTCACGCCCCGCCACACACCGGAAAAGAACGTGGCCCGCAGCAGTTCGTCCAGCGTAGCGTCGGGCTCGGCATCATGGGTGACGGCCTCGAATGCCCAGCCCGGTGCGACCTGCCGCGCCAGCTGTTTGGCGTGCTCGGCCTGGGTCGCGATGCGATTGAGCGCCACGTGCGCCTCTTGCACGCTGGCGTATTCGGTAACGGCCAAGGCAGTGGCAGCGTTCGGCCAATACACTACGCAGCGCCCATTGGCCTGATCCTGCATGACCACAATGCCGGCGATGTAGCGATCATGCTGCAGCGTGTGCCCCACCAGATGCACCACTGACAGGCTCAGTCGATGGCCATTCTTCAGCAAGTCCTCTGGCGTTCGCGCGGCCATCGCTGTATTGAACAGGCTTTGCGCGGGTGCACTCAGCCCCTGGCGGATGGCCGAATACAGCCGTACCTTGGCACAGTCGCGCAACATGCGCTGCATCAGTTCCGGAATACGGCCTTCGCTCAGCCCTTGGGCCGCAGGCTCAAACGTGCGCTCGATCTTTGCTGCGTATTGACCGCCGATATCCAGCGCGGAGATTGTCTTGATCAGGTAGTCCGCATCCAGCCGTCCGCGCCAGTCCGGCTGCAGGTAGGTGGCGTGGTTCAAGCGCTTGCGCGTCCAGGGCGCTTGCGGGTCGAGGTTATGGAGCGCCAGTTGCAGCAGGCTGAAAGTGCTGCGCTCAAGGCTGGGGGTCTGAATTTCCTTGCGATCGCCCGGTGTGCAGCGGCTTTCATAACCGCAGAAACTGCTGGCGACGTCGTCCGGCATAGTCAGTAAGGGCTGCTCGATATCCAGCCCCGGATAGAAACCGTCCTCTGTTAAACGGGCGATCAAGGCAGTGCGGGCGAAGGTCTCCAGGTCTTCCAGACGCTGCTCAAGCCGGTTTTCAACCGCGAGGACGCTGGCCAAGTGTCGGCCCTGCAGTTTCTTGAAGATCTTGCGCTGGGCGCTCGACGCGCCCGCCAGCCATGCCGGCAGCTTTTTCGCATCGGCGGTGGCTTTGCGCAGTACATCAAGATGGGCCTGGCTCTGCTCAAGCAGATCATTGGCCGGTACTTTCAGATGTTCGCCCAGTTCTATCAGCAGTAGATCACGGCTGAACGCAGGGCTCTTAACCTCACCGAAAAGCTGCGTCGCGTCCGCCGAGCTTGTGTGCAAAGTCCCATAGTGCTTCATCAGTTTTTTGAACGAAAACTCCAGAGGCCCTTTTTCGATCAGCTCGTAGCGCACTGCCAAGGTGCCTCGTGCGGCATGCTTGCGTAGGTCTTGCCGTACCTTTCGCTCGATGCACCTCCAGAGCACTGACTCATCACTGCTGTTGAAACTGGCCAACAGGCTTTTAGTCAGGGCTTGCAGACTGGAAAAAGACAGCACCCCGCCCGATTGTCCAAACCCACATAGCACCACCGGGACCGAGCGGCCAGGCTTCTCAACGGCCGTCGCTGTGGTCACCACCATCAGGTTATGCACGTGGTAGAACGCATCCGGCGCACTGCCCACCGAAACCGACAAGACGCGTGCGTCACCGTATTCACGCTTGGCGGCCTGGTGCTGGTCCACTATCTTGATCACCAGGTCTCGATGTGCCGTGGGTATCAGCTTGAGCCGGTGCTGCAATTGGACCTCGCAGCGCAAGGCCTCGCCTTGAGCCTGCAAAAACAGGGTGGCGCGCTTTTCGGTCTGGGTAGGACGTTCGATCCAGAACCCATACTCATACAGCCGTTTCTGCGCACCGCTGCTCAGTGAGTCCATGGTTTGCGCATGCTCCTGGAGCTCGCGCGCGAGGGCCACAACCTCCTGAAATTGCGTGGTATCGACGCTGGGATCAGCCACATCGAGTAACGCGAGCAAGCCCTTTTCGTAGCGTTTGAGCCGAGCATGCATCGCGAGCATGGGTTGGCCGGACAAAAGATTGGCAAAGCAGATTTCCCGTCGCCGACGCCGCGCATCCCATTCCAGCAACGACTTGCCTGATGCACCCAGCCGCGCCTCACCGACCAATTGCTTTCTGGCACGTTCGATAAACGTCAGAAAAGGCGCAGCCGTCAGCGGCTGAGGCGGCGGCCGTCGTTGGGAATATAGGTGGCTCTGATTGATCGCCAACGCACAGGCCAATTCATTTTCCCACTGGCCGTCCAACAGCGCTTGCGCGCTCAACGCCAACGCATCCCCGTCCAGTACCGAACCACGGGCAACACTGCTCGCCGGGGTGTAGTGCGTGGGCCGGCAAAGTTCATGGCGGCGCTTGAGCGGCAGGCACTGCCAAAGCTCGTCGAACAACGCCTGGCTGGTCAGTTTCAGCAGGCCGCACTGCAGGAAGAAGAAGCTCGGATACTCATAAAAATTGCGCGCTACACCCGGCAGGTAGATCACATGCGGCACATCACTGGGGTCATCCGCACGATAGATGTGCAAGGCGCCGGGGATCGCTACCGCGGGTGAGCCGGGCCACATCAATTGGCTGGCGCGCACACTGGCCCAGTCGCCCCCGGCCCGCTGGCGAGCTTCGGGGCTCGGCGCATCGATCAGCGCCTGGACCAGGCTTGACGCCTCACTCGACAGCTCGCCCAACTGCCCCGCGATAAAGGCCCGATCAGCGAACAACTCGGCCTGCAATTGGCACCAGTGTTCCTGACGCGTCTGCCAGGAGCCGGCCACCAGTGTTTCCCAGTAGCGGCTGAACGCGGGGCCCAGACGTTCGAACAGCTTCATCGCGAGTACTTGCTGCAGCACCTGCAAGGGCGTCAACGGCCACACACGGGCCGGTTCATCCTTGACGCTCAGCGTGGTGAACTGATTGAGGTTGATTGGCACGGCAGGCAGCGCCAGCGAGAGCAGCGTCCGTTCCGTCAGGGTGTCGACCCTGTGCAGTGCTGGCGGCGGCATGGCTTGGGTGAACAGTAGTTTGTCCGGGTCGATGTCGAACGCTTTGCGCAGTGCTGCGCGAATCACCTTCAAGACTTTGGGCGCGCGTACCGTCAAATGCATCAGGGCTTTGGTTGTGTTGGCGCATCGTTGGTCGGCAAGGCCGAGCTGGTTG
>NZ_WKCD01000329.1:0-5557 GCF_021606625.1 Pseudomonas sp. PA-4-8C | reverse complement strand
CATCGCAGCCTCGCTGGGGCTCGACAGCTCCCACATTTGGATCGGCGTGGTGCGTAAACCGTATTCGGTACGGCATTTTACCTCGCCGCTTACACCCAATCTTCTACCCGCAAACCTGGCACGCGGTCGAACTCGCGCCGGTTGTTAGTGACCATAATCAGGCCCTGCGAACGGGCATGCCCAGCGATCATCTGGTCGTATGAACCTATCGGAGTACCAGCTCTCGCTAGCTCAGCGCGAAGTTGGCCTGTGTGCATAGCGGCATTCTGGTCGTATTTCAAAACTTCCAGACGTGCTGCAAAGCCTTCGACATCAGCCAAGTTTCGCTCTGGGTTAGGTGATTTTTCCGCGCCGTAAATCAGCTCCATCAGGGTTACTGTACTGATAGCTAGTTGGCCATAGTGCTTTTTGAAGGTTTCGCGCACCTGCTGAGGTCTGTTTTTGATTGTGAAGATACAGATGTTGGTATCGAGCATGAACTTGAGCATTAAAAAGATTCCCGCTCTTGGTCAGCAGGCTGATCTCGGTCGTTCATGAAATCCGGCGTGACACCCTCGCCATCGAACCAGCTGTCCCATGACTCACCGGCTGGGGTGATGATTCGGGCCCTACCGATTGAGACGACATCTACACGTTTTACGTCATCCGGCAGCGCAGCTGCCTTTGGCAAACGTACAGCTTGGCTGCGGTTGCTTTGAAATACAGAACCTTGATCCATATTGGCCTACCTCCAGTGGTCGTGTGATTACGCAACGCTACACCACGAAATGGATATGTCAACGGGATATACATTTCGTTACTGGTTGAACGTTGATTTTCGGCAAGCCAAGCATGAAGGCGCTCACGGCCTTCATGAAACAGACCTATCATCCTCTGCGGTCGCGAAAAATAGTAATGAGTATTGAAATTCGTTAAAAAATCCACTTCTCGCTTCGAAAAAGCTAGCGATACGGGTTTGTAGATCGACGGGCGACCGAGGTGCTCCCCCATCGCAGCCTCGCTGGGGCTCGACAGCTCCCACATTTGAGCTTTGTTGAGGCTTAGGCCGGCGTCTTCAGGTGTACACCCAGCGCTGTGGCGAAGGCTTTTACCATCGGGCTTCTCGGGGCGTTGTGGCGCAGGATCAAGTTGAACGCGGTGCTTAGCTGTACCTGTTCCGAGCACAGTGCGCGCAGGCGCCCTTCCCTTACCAGTGGCGTGGCGTAGTGTTCTGGCAGAAAGCCCAGGAAGCGGCCAGTCAGAATCAGAATGGCGACAGCTTCCACTTGTGAGGCCGACGCGGACTGGCTGTCGTGGTTGACGAAGTTGGCCTTGTCGCGATGGATCGCATACCGATGGTTCACCACTTCGTATTGGCGAAGGGCATCGGGGGTGATGTCGCTGGCGGTGAACAGTGGATGCCCTACGGCGCAGTAGGCGTGGGCCTTTTCTTCGTAGAGCGGGAAGTAGTCGAACTCTTCACGGCGTTGGTACACCGGGACGATGCCGGCGACCAGGCGCCCTTCCACGACGCCGCGTTCAACTTCGTCCAATTGCGAGGCATGTAGGCGCAATCTTATTTTTGGCGATTGGCGATGTAAGTTGCCCAGGGCGGTAATCAGTGGGGAATTAACGTCGGAGACGGTGTTATCAATAACGCCCACACTCAGGTCGCCGATGAGTTCATTCTGCGCCGAACTAAGCTTGTCGCGAAAACTGTCCACCGAGGTGAATAACTCGATGGACGCTTGATACACCAACTTGCCTTCTTCGGTCAGCCCGAACCCTTCGCGGCCCCGTGTACACAGGCGCATGCCGATGCGAATCTCGAGGTCAGAGATCTGTTTGCTGATGGCCGCCAGGCCCACGTTCAACTCGTTTTGCGCAGCACTGAAGCCGCCGGCTTCGACCACGGCCATAAATACCCGCAGCAATTTGAAGTCCAACCCGCTCAATTGCAGCGGTGCTCGGGTGCCGGGTTTTGGCGGTAGGTTTCCAGAAGTGGAAAGTGGGGTTTCCATAATGCGCGTTGACCTCGAGTGCCATATTCAACAGGCTTGAACCCAATCCTTGAACATAGCCAGGCGGCGATAATGAACATAAACATCCGCCCTTGGCAACCTTGAATACGGCGCGTCAGATGCCGGTTCTACACCGATAAATTTCTGTTGAAACTGCCTCCGACTCTTCTAAAAACAAGCGTGAGGAATACCCATGTCCCAGCCCACCGACCGCCTTTGGGGCGCTCGTTTCAAGACCGGTCCGTCTGCGGCGTTGGCCGCGTTGTCGCGTTGCCCTGAGCGTTATTTTCGCCTGACGCCCTACGACCTGGCCGGCTCCCGTGCCCATGCCCGTGAGTTGCAGCGCGCCGGTTTGCTGGATGAGTCAGAAACCCTGCGCACCCTCGAAGCCCTGGACCGTATCGGTGAGGATTTCGCCGCCGGCCGCCTGCATCCCTCCCTGGATGACGAGGACGTGCACACCTTTATCGAACGCGTATTGACCGAGCGCCTGGGCGCCCTTGGCGGCAAGTTGCGCGCCGGGCGCTCGCGCAATGACCAGACGGCCAACGATCTGCGCCTGTTCCTGCGTGACCATGCGCGCACCATCGCCACCGAGGTGTTGGGCTTGCAGCAGGCGTTGGTTGAACAGGCCGAGCAACATGTGCAGAGCATCTGCCCAGGCTTTACCCATTTGCAGCAGGCGCAACCCATTGTGTTCGCCCATCACTTGCTGGCTCACGCGCAGTCGATGCTGCGCGATGTGCAGCGCCTGGTGGATTGGGATGCGCGTACGGCGCTGTCGCCATTGGGCGCGGCAGCGATGGCAGGTTCGGCGATAGCACGTCAGCCGCAGCACTCGGCTAAGGAAATGGGCTACACCGGGCCGTGTGAAAACTCCATCGACGCTGTCGCCAGCCGTGACCATGTGGCGGAGTTCCTGTTTGTAGCGGGCATGCTCGGGGTGAATATTTCGCGGCTGTCGGAGGAGTTTTGCCTGTGGTCGTCGCGCCAGTTTCGCTGGGTGGTGTTGGACGATGCCTACGCCACCGGCAGTTCGATCATGCCGCAGAAGAAGAATCCGGACATTGCCGAACTGGCGAGGGGCAAGGCCGGGCGTTTGATCGGCAACCTGACCGGGTTGATGTCGACGCTCAAGTCGTTGCCGCTGTCGTACAACCGCGATTTGAGTGAAGACAAGCACAGCGTGTTGGATAGCGTGGACACCTTGCTGCTGGTGTTGCCGGCGATGGCCGGCATGGTGGCGACCATGAAGGTGCAGGTCGACGAGCTGCGGCGTCAGGCGCCGATGGGTTTTACCTTGGCGACGGAGGTGGCGGATTGGTTGGCAACGCGTGGCGTGCCATTCAAGGAGGCCCATGAGATTACCGGCGCGTTGGTACAGGCCTGTGAGAAACATGAAATTGAGTTGTGGGAAGCCTCACCGGCGATGTTGGCGGAGGTGGATGGGCGGCTCACCCCGGACGTGCGTGATTGCCTGACCCTGGAGGCGGCGATTGCGGCGCGCAGTGGCTGGGGTGGGACTGCGCCGGAGCGGGTGAAGGAGCAGATTGGGCGGTTGAAGACTGCTTTGGCTGAACAGCAGAAGTGGGCTGAGAGTTATCAGGGGTTTCGGATTTAAGCCTTGGTAGGTGTGGTGAGCTCACCGGCGCTTTCGCAGGCAAGCCAGCTCCCACATTTGACCGGGTTTCAACCGTAACACCGTGTACATCGGTTAGAGCGTCATTAGTTTTGGAGTAGCAACATGAATCAAACCCCGGCCGAGCGCTTGGAAGCCGAGCGCAAGTTGTCTGAAAACCAGTTCGATATCACGCAGTACGAGCATGTGCCGCGGCGGTATTACGGGCGGATGTTTTTTGCCACGTTGATCGTGATTGTGTTGGCTGCGCTGTTGCGCGCGTTTGCCAATGGCCAGATCGAATGGTCCTACATTGGTCAGTTCCTCACGTCGCAAGCCATCCTCTGGGGCCTGGCGAACACCATCGTCATGTCGATCCTGGCGATGGCGCTGGGCGTGGTGATCGGGGTGATCACCGCGATCATGCGCATGTCGGCCAACCCGATCCTGCGTTACGTGGCCATCACCTACACCTGGTTGTTTCGCGGTACACCGCTGATTTTGCAACTGCTGCTGTGGTTCAACCTGGCGTTGATCTTCCCGGTGATCGCGATTCCGGGCCTGTTCAGCATCGACACCGTCGACCTGATGACGCCCTTTGTGGCCGCCTTGCTCGGCTTGAGCATCAACCAGGGCGCCTATACCGCTGAGGTGGTGCGCGCCGGCTTGCTGTCGGTGGACACCGGTCAATATGAGGCGGCCAAGTCCATCGGCATGCCGAGCCTGCAAGCGCTGCGTAGGATCATTCTGCCGCAGGCCATGCGCGTGATCATCCCGCCCGTGGGCAACGAGTTCATCAGCATGGTGAAAATGACCAGCCTGGCCAGTGTGATCCAGTACTCCGAGCTGCTGCACAACGCGCAAAACATCTACTACGCCAACGCCCGGGTGATGGAGCTGCTGATTGTGGCGGGCATCTGGTACCTGGCGGTGGTGACTGTTCTTTCATTTGGTCAAAGCCGCCTCGAGCGTCGTTTTGCCCGCGGCGCCGGCAAGCGTTCGTAAGCCTGGGTTGAGGAGATTTGCCCCATGAGAAGCATCGTCAAGGCCGTCAACCTGAACAAGTATTACGACCAGTATCACGCCCTGCGTGACATCAATATCGAGGTCGAGCAAGGCGAGGTGATGTGCATCATTGGCCCGTCCGGCTCGGGTAAAAGTACGTTGCTGCGTTGCGTCAACCAGCTGGAAAAAATCGACAAGGGCGGCCTGTGGGTCGATGGCGAATTGGTCGGTTATCGGGTGGTCGGCAACAAGCTGCACGAGATGAACGAAGCGCAGATCGCCCGCCAGCGCCTGGCCACCGGCATGGTGTTCCAGCGATTCAATTTGTTCCCGCACATGACCGTGTTGCAAAACATCATCGAAGGCCCGTGCCAAGTGCTCAAGCGCTCGCCCAAGGAAGCCATCGAAGATGCATTGGAACTGCTGGCCCGCGTTGGCCTGGCAGACAAGCGCAATGCCTACCCAGTGGAATTGTCCGGTGGCCAGCAACAGCGCGTGGCAATCGCCCGTGCCTTGGCCATGCGCCCCAAGTTGATGCTGTTTGACGAACCCACGTCAGCCCTCGACCCGGAGCTGGTAGGCGAAGTGCTGTCGGTGATGCGCGATTTGGCCACCACCGGCATGACCATGATCGTGGTCACCCATGAGTTGGGCTTCGCTCGCGAAGTGTCCAACCGCATGGTGTTTATGGACGCCGGCCAGATTGTGGAAGCCGGCAGCCCGGAAGACATTCTAATAAGCCCACAAAATCCACGTACCCAAAGCTTTATTTCTGCCGTTCGCACTTAACTAAAAAACTAACGAGAACGCCCCCATGAAAAAGATGTTTATCCCTTCCTTGCTTGCCGGCCTGATGGCCTCCTCGTGTGTATTGGCGGCCTTGCCGCAAGCCATCAAGGACAAGGGTGAGATCAGCGCGGCCATCGTGCCGAAC
>NZ_WKCD01000328.1:0-5558 GCF_021606625.1 Pseudomonas sp. PA-4-8C | reverse complement strand
ACCAAGAGCGAGGTCGTTCTGGCCGCCCGCCTGCGCGCGGCGCTGTGCAAGCTCAACCCAGCGCTGCAGGCTGAAGCCATCACCACCGCCATTGACGAGCTGACCCGCGACCGCTCCGCCATGCTTGCGGAAGCCGCCAATCGCGAGACCTATCTACTGCTCAAGGAAGGCATCACGGTGTCCGTGCCCGACCATGAACACGGCGGCCAGAAGATTGAGCGCTTGCGTGTAGTGGACTGGGAACAGCCGCAGAACAACGACTTTCTGCTGGTCAGCCAATTCAGCGTGACCGGCGCTCTCTATACCTGCCGTCCCGACTTAGTGGGCTTCGTCAATGGATTACCTTGGGTGGTGATCGAGCTGAAGAAGCCCGGAGTGCCTGCACGCGCTGCATTCGACGAGAATCTGACGCACTACAAACAGCAGATTCCTGGGCTGTTCTGGTTTAACGCATTGATGATTGCCTCCAACGGCACAGACAGCTTGGTCGGCTCGCTGACCGCCGACTGGGAACGCTGGGTTAGATGGAAGCGTATCGAGCACGAAGATGAGCCGCGCCGGGTGTCGCTGGAAGTGATGCTGCGGGGTACATGCGACCCTAGCCGCCTGCTGGATCTGGTCGAGAACTTCACCCTGTTTTCTGAACACAAGGCCGGACTGGTCAAGATTATCGGCCAGAACCACCAGTTCCTAGGGGTGAACAATGCCATAACCTCGATGCTGGAGGCACGCAAGCTGGGCCATGGTCGCGGCGGCGTGTTTTGGCAGACCCAGGGCAGCGGCAAGAGCTTCTCGATGGTGTTCTTCGCGCAAAAGGTGCTGCGCAAGCTGGTCGGCAACTGGACCTTCGTGGTCGTGACCGATCGGGTGGAGTTGGACGAGCAAATCGCCAAGACCTTCAAAGCTACGGGTGCAGTCAGTGAGGCAGAAGGCGATGAGTGCCATGCCGCCAGCGGCGCACATTTGCGCGAACTGCTGCGTGGCAACCACCGCTACGTGTTCACCTTGGTGCATAAGTTTCAGACGCCGGAACTGCTCTGTGACCGCTCTGACGTGATCGTGCTGACCGACGAGGCGCACCGCAGCCAATACGACACGTTGGCGCTGAACATGCGCTCTGCATTGCCCAAGGCGATGTTCCTGGCCTTTACCGGCACGCCGCTGATTGCCGGCGAAGAACGCACCAAAGAAATCTTCGGCGATTACGTTTCGATATACGACTTCCAGCAGTCCATCGAAGACGGCGCCACCGTGCCGCTGTTCTACGAGAACCGCACGCCAGAATTACAGCTTATTAACCCGGACCTGAACGAGGACATCTATCAACTGATCGAAGATGCCGAACTCGACCCAGACCAAGAAGCCAAGCTGGAGCGCGAGCTGGGCCGGCAATATCATCTGATCACCCGCGATGATCGACTGGACACTGTGGCTGCCGACATCGTGCGGCACTTCCTGGGTCGTGGCTTCGTTGGTAAGGCGATGGTGGTGTGCATTGATAAAGCCACTGCGCTGCGCATGTACGACAAGGTCAAGCAGTACTGGGCTGCTGAAACCGCGCAGGTGCAAAAAGAGCTGGGTGAACTCGCATACCAAGCACATAGCGGCGGAATGACCCCAGACCAGGCAAGACGCGATGTACGCGCAGCCGAACTGAAACAACGCTTAGAGGTACTGATCACGACAGACATGGCCCTGATTGTTTCACCAGGGCAAAACGAAATTCAGCAAATGCAGAGCTTAGGGCTGGATATCGAACCGCATCGCAAACGAATGTACGAGTCGAATCCGGGCTTGGATGAGAAGTTCAAGGACACCGAAGACCCGCTGCGCATAGCCTTCGTTTGTGCCATGTGGCTGACCGGTTTCGACGCACCAAGCTGCTCGACGATCTACCTCGACAAGCCGATGCGAAACCATTCTTTGATGCAGACCATTGCGCGTGCCAACCGAGTTTTCCCTGGCAAGCACAGTGGTGTCATCGTCGATTACGCCAATGTGTTCGCCTCCCTGGAAAAGGCGTTGGCCATCTACGGCGCGGGCAAAAATGGCAAGAAGCCGGTCAAAGACAAGCAGCAGCTGGTTGATGACTTGCGTAGGTCAGTGGCTGAAGCGACCACATTCTGCGCCGCTCATGGCGTGATATTGGATGAGATCGAGGCAACACCCGTTGGTGGCTTAGAGCGCTTGCAGTGCATCGCTGACGCAATGAACGAACTGATCTCACCTGACTCACTGCGGCGTGACTTCTTTGCGCATGAAAGGCTAGTCAGCACGCTGTACCAGGCAGTCAAACCTGATCCGTCTGCGCTGGAGTTTGCCAGTCGTGTTGCCTGCATATCGACGCTGGCCGAATGTATACGTACCAGTCTGAACCCGACCCCGCCTGACATTTCGCTGGTAATGAATAACATCAACGGCTTGCTGGATGGCTCAATCACCGGGCATGCCATCCGCGAGCAAGGGCCGCCGGCGCTGGATCTATCAAAGATCAACTTCGAAGCATTGGCCAAGCGTTTCAAGGAAGCCAAGCATAAGAACACCGACCTTGAGCAACTCAAGTCAGCGATTCGCGCCAAGCTTGAGAAAATGATCCAGCTGAACCGCACTCGCGCCGACTTTGCCGAGAAATTTGAAGCGCTGATTGAGAGCTACAACGCCGGCAGTCGCAGCATTGAAGAGCTTTATCAGGAGCTGTTAGACCTAACCAACAACTTGAATCAGGAGCAGGAACGGCATGTCCGCGAGAACGTAACCGAAGAGGAGCTGGTCATCTTCGACATCCTCACTCGTCCTGCACCAGACCTCAGCCCGGAAGAGCTTACTGCGGTCAAGAAGGCCGCCCGAGAACTGCTGGCCCGCCTCAAGGAATTGCTCGTTATCAACTGGCGACAGAAATCCACTGCACGCTCACAACTAAAGTTAGCCATTGAAGACGCACTGGACCTCGGCCTGCCCCGCGCCTATACGCCCGAACTCTACAACCTGAAGTGCTCAGCAGTGTTTGAGCATGTGTATGAGAGCTACCCGGAGCGAGGCTCAGGCGTCTATGCCTCGACGCATTAGATAATTCTATTTAGAGGACATTCCGTAATGCTGCATGTGCGGATCGGTGCGTGCAGTGTAAGCGTCCGGCGAACTCACCTTCCGAACTCTAGCTTTAAGGGCGATGGTGTCCGCGTATTTTAAGCGGACGCGATCACCCTTATCGTCAGGATTTCCAGGAGCAACGAAGCTCTTATCCGAAACCATTCAAAGCCCAGGTCGTTCAGGAATGCCGGTCGCTTTCACCGATTGTCGTGAAGGAATTCAGACGACTTGGGTTGAGATAGTCGAAGATGATCTAGTTTTTATAGGCGCCCGGCAAGACGCGAGACGTAACGTACGTGGTCGGGCCCACTTTGAGCAAGATTGTTTGCCGTCTTGGGGTGTCGGCAAACGTAGTGTTGGTCTAAGCTAGATGCAGTTCAATTGGGCATCAATTATTTTAACTATCGGCCATCCCGGTTTCTTTAGTTTGTCTTTCTGTCATTTGCCAGTGGCAGTCTCAGGTAGATGTGCTGAAAGTCCTGACAGCCATTATTAAATATTCCTTTCGCACTTGAATGTCCATGATTTTTCTAATCGACGAATGAGCATATTTATTGTCAGTAAGTAATAATACCGCGTTGCCTTACTGCGACGACCTAGGCGACGCCTGAGAAACCAAGCCACATGCTTTCTCTGCCAAGCCCAAGGTGTTTCGCGCTGCCAGCGTTCTGCAATTTCAGCTTGAATCAGCTTCGCCTGCCGCAAATGGCGTTGCCGGGTCGCATGCGAGCCGGTCAGCACGCCAGCCAAGAACAGCTCCATATCGAATGGCTTACTCATGTTCGCCCTCCAATGTAGGCCGCTACCACGTCGATCCGACCGTGCCCAAGCTCGTAACTGATTCGCCTCCGGGCCTCGCGATCAAGGTGCTGATCTAAATGACAGCATTGACCGCCGTTGATAGGCACGCGGTGTTGGGTGATTTGCTCATAACGCTCACATGCGTACGCCGCTCGTAGCTCATGGAAGCCTTTCAGGTTGTGTGCATGCAGGATGTCCCGCGCAGGGCGGATGAACTCTTGCAGGACATTCAGATAGGTTTGATGGGTGCGATCAGGTTGCGGCTACCCATAGGCGACACTTGCCTTGCAAACTCAATGGCACCTCGAACATTGTCGTTCGCCGCAATCCAACGTGGCGCCGAGGCACCGGCACGGGCGCCTTTGGTGCCGTCTTGGATATTGATCTTGTCGAAGACTTCAGCCTCACGACTTAGCCGTGGCAGGTCAGCCAAGATGGCCTCACGCAAGCGCATGCCGGTGGCTTGCGCCAACAGAATGATCGCGGTGGCCCGTAGCTGATGATGGCGGCAAAGCGCATCGACGATCTGCTTAACCTGTTCGCGGTCTTGGCCTTGCGGCACTGATTGTCGAACCCCGGTACGCTGCATACCTAACGCCTTGCTCGGGCTGGGCAACTTCACGCACTGATCACCGCGAAGCGCCGCCATGGTTCTGTTAACGCTGGATATCCGGTTTTGTGCAGTGCTGACGGCGAGCTCACCGCGCCCAACTACGTCGCGCAGATGCGCCGCATAGTCGGCCAACACCTTCAGATCAATCTGCCGCGCATCATTGATACCGGGCCCCAGTTCGGAACGGCACCATTTGACAAATGCCTGCCACCGATCACAGTGTGCTTTGACTGTGCCGTAATGGCCACCGCCGAACATATCTTTCAGGGCCTGCAATCCTGCATAGCTCAATTGCCTGCCGTAGCCGAAATTGCGGCCATCGCGTCTCCCCACCAATGCCATGTCGGTCACCTCATCGCCTGTTCTCCGATCTTCGCCCCACGTCATCCCGCCAAGAATGTTGAGTGTTATCAGGGATCAAGGCCCCTGCGGCCTGTGAGGGTTGTCCGCTAACGCGGGACTGACGGCTCCTTACGGCCGGGAGCTTGGGCATTTCATGATCTGGCCTCCTGAACACTTCCGAGGAAGTGGGCGGGTGGAGGCTGCGTTGGCTGACGAGACCGACGCCGCGAGATCCTGAGTTGGGTGAGGCAGCTATGCGATGACCGGGGCATGCCTGACTGTCAGTCAGATGCAGTCCATTCCGTGGGCTGCGGCACCATCATCTGCATCGCTGTTGCTGGTGACTTCGGTGTTTGTCACGCCGATTGTCACGAGGGGAAATGCCGCAAAGCCTTGTACGAGTTGGGCTGCAGCAGCGGTAGGGGCGCCCGTCTCTTTCCGGAAGAAAGAGACGGGCGCAGGTTGGCGCAATGAAATGGCCAAGCGGATAGGTTGCTGCAGGGCAGCGAAGTAGGAAGTGTCGTCTGGCGTACGAGGGCCATGATCTGAAGTAGGCATCCATCACCGGGGAGGTGACCGGGCGAGCTGCCGGACGCGAATCGCCTTTTGGGGGGAACCACCGCGAGAGCGGCGTGACCTTAAAGGTTCGGGCCACCTGGGTTGCTGTCATCGACAGCTCTTGCACGGCCAGTTTTACGCCTGTGGATAAACC
>NZ_WKCD01000327.1:0-5572 GCF_021606625.1 Pseudomonas sp. PA-4-8C | reverse complement strand
GTCGATCAGCTTTGCGGGCGAGGATGACTCGTACCAGTTGCCGTCCATCGAGGCGTTGTTGGGGCGCAAGATCAGTTGTGAGACGCCGCCGACGCATTTGTTGCGGGCGGTGGAGCGCAAGCGGCCGTAGCGCCCAAATGCAGTAAAACATGTGGAAGGGGCTAGGCGACTTGCCCCCTCCCACATTCGTTTGCATCTAGCGCTCAAGCGTTCATACCCACGCCTGTATCAGCCCCGCAGCATAGGCTGGCGGATACGCGTCGCCTCATCTCTGAATGCCTGATAGTAATCAGCGCCACTGGCGGGCAAGTCGGCAAACCGGCTGCCGGCCGCTGGCCGCTGAGGCTGAGGCTGAGGCTGAGCCGACGCAGTAGATCCGGATTGGTCGGACTCAGGAACAGGTGAAGGCGACGCGCTCTTGATCCTGGCCTCGATCGCCCGACCAAAATTGGTAGTTCTCAAGGCAAAACGGGTGACACCAAACGCTTGGCTGTAAGGGGTGACCCCCCATTTATCTGTAAACTTATAGGTCAGGCCCACCATGCGTTTGCCGGCCGCGGCAAGGCCACTGCCCACCGGGGTGTCAAAAAAGCTGGCGTACTTGACAAAATCCTTGGCTGCCCCGGCTTTCACGGCGGCATTGAAGGCCAAGCTTGCTGACGTATAAGCCCCCGCGACGCTGGCTACCCATGATGCGATAGAGAACCCTAAAGCCGCCCACCCGAGATTTTGGATATGGTGTGAGCGGTCCCAGCCCATTTTTTTGTCGACCTCGGCGATACCCAATGCGGCGGTGCTCAATGTTCCACCCACGACGCCCAACGTCGAGGCAGTCGCTAAGGCTACCTTGGAGGCCAGAGCCATCGCAGACGCTGTGGCTGTGGCTGTGGCTGCGGTTGTCGCGGTTGCAGCCACGGCCGCCGCAGACGCCGCAGCCGTGTACGCCGTAGCCGCCGCTGCCACTGCGGGAGCCGCAAACCCCAACGCCACTATCGAGGCGACCAAAGCCGCCCCGGTCAGCGCCCATTTCAACCAGTTCGGCCATAGCCCGCTGGGGTCGATCAGGTTGATCGGGTTACCTGCACAATACGCGTAGCTGTTGATTCCGCCCTCATCAAATGGACTCAGGGGATCAGGCTGCAGAAACATCATCAGGGCAGGATCATAGACGCGCATGCCGTTGCCGAGCACGTAGAGGTTCGTCGCCGCGTCCAGCCGCTGAGCATTGAACGCTGGCATTTGCAGGTCAGCCAGGCTGCGGGCTTTGCCATCATCCAGGGCAAGCTTGGCGTCGCCATAAGGTGTGTAGTGCCGCCGCACATGAGCCTGGCCCGGCGCAGAAATACCACGCACGCTGCCAGAGGCATCGTTGGCATGCAATTGCGGCCCGTCCACACCACCACTGCGCGCCGCCACTTGGTCTTCACTGCTGAAATAGCGGATTTTCTTATTACCTTCAACCAAGGTTTCAAGACGCTCGCCTGCATATGCCAGCATCACCGGCACCTCACTATTGCGTGAAGCGAGTACCTGGCGGGATTCTGCGTCGTACTGGTAGCTGTATTGGACACCAGCGATCCGTACACCGGTCAGCAGTTCAAATTCGTTATACGTGTAGACCTGGCCGGAAGGGCCAATCAACAGATTGCCCGATGCGTCATATGTCAGCGTGACATCCTGCGCCGGAAGTGTATGGGTCAGGCGCGTCAGTTGAGTGGGATCCAGACCGCTGAAATAACGGGCGCAGATGTCTTGGGTGCCGTCAGCAAAGGAGGTGACAACCCGGGTAATGTTATTGAGATTGTCAAAGCTGAAGTCCTGCCCGGCGATACCGCGCCCCATTTGATCCTGAGGGCGTTCGAGGCCTTCACAGCGGTAGGTCTTGAGCCGCAGGTAGGCATCGTAGGTGAACGTCTCTGCGATCACCACTCGTGAACTCGCGTCGCGCAGGAAGCGGGTCGCCAGCATATTATTGACGTGATAGGTACTGGTCATTACCTGAAGCAGCGTACCGTTCTGCTCAAAACGCCGCTCGGCCTCCCTTCCCAGAGCGTCATAAGACATTTTGGTGACTATCTGCGTGCTGTCATAACCAGTGGTCAGGTTCTGCGGTCGACTTAGGCTGTCGTAGCTTTGCTCAATCACCATAGCGCCGGTGATCATCCTGGAAAACCGCCCCTGGGCGTCGTACTCCAGCTCACTACGCTGACCATCGGCAGCCGTTTGATGCAGCAGACGCCCGCCAGGAGAATAGCCAAAAAGTGTGGTCACTGTCGTGCCGGCTGCAGTTTGAATTTCCTTATCGGGATGGCCATTCACGTCTTGGAAAAACTCATGAATCAGCCCATTGGTCTCCGAACGCGTGACAGCCCCTCCAACGGGATCATGTTGATAGGTACTCTCCGGCAACCCGGTCATTTCTATCCGGGTTGGCACATCCAATTCCTTGTCGTAAGTCAGGCGTTGCCGTGCGCCTCGAGGCGAGACCATTGCGACAGGTTCCATCCAACCTGCCTCGTACTCCCAAGTCGTGGCTCGCCTCGCGCCGTGCGCCTGGCTGGTGATGCGCCCCAGGCTGTCATAAGTACGGGCGCCCAACAGTTTGCCTTCAACCGTCAGTGCGGTGACTGACGCACAGCTGGTGCCGGGAGCGTAGTCCATTTGGCGCAAACGGTGTGGGGTGCCATCGACCGGCTTTTGATGGACCGTCACTTGGCGGTCGAAGGCATCATAGGTGAACTCGGTCAGGTTGTTGTTGACGTCCACTACCGACACGCATCGACCCAGTCCGTCGTATGTGCGCGACTCCACTTTGACACTGTTGTCGCTCGTATCGAGACGCTCCACCAGGATCGGCTGGTTATGCTCATTGAAATAAGTCTTCAAGCGCTCTGCGCCCTCTACCCCCTCGATCTTGAGATTAAGCAACGGATCGTACTCATCGATCAGCACACGGCCATCGGTATGCGTCACGCGGCTGGCGTTGCCCCAAGGGTTGTAGGCATACGTGCTTGTCAGCGAACGCACCCCGTCAGGTAGGTAGTCGGTATTGACCACTGCAACGGTTCGCCCCTGTGCGTCATAGCGCCAGGTCCGGGAGACGCGCTCCTGCTCCTCGCCCAATATTTGGGCTTCGGACACCTGCCGTCCGAGGCCATCGAAGTAGGTGATGACCTGATTATCCTGGGCGTCGGTGGAAATCAGATGGGCACGCTTTGCTTGCGTTGCAAAATGATAGGCATAGCGGTGCGCGGCTTGTTGGGGTTTACCGGGGGAAACCGTTTCCGCCGTCAAACGGCCACTGGCATCGAACGTCAAAGCAAGCGTGCTGCCACCATCCCTTGTCATCGAGAGCAGGCGTCGATTGGTTCGGGCGAGTGTGCGTGTGGATTCGAGCCATTGCCCTTCGCGGCCCTGCATACGCCGGGTTTCACTGACGTTGTCTCCCGCCATGGCATAACTGAATTCGCTGACCAACGACAGCCCATCAATCGTGTTGGACGTATTTTTCACCCGGCCTAGCAACTCCACGGGGGCATCAAAGTATGTTTGTTCCGTGTGGAAAACTCCGGCCTGATTACTGGACGCCTGCAAGACAAGGTAATGTGTGCCGGTTTTGGGTACACGCGTGTGGGTGTACTCGGTAAGTCGGTCTGTAGGAGTGCCTCCTACGGGGATCAGGCGCTCGTGCTTCAAGTAACGCTGAAACAACCCATGGGGATCGGCTGGGCATTTGCCGCTTTCACCTGCGACCGGATAATAGCTGTACTCGATGCGAACCCCGGAAGACTCGGTGCGGCTAAGAACGTTACCGTACTCATCTGTTTCCACCACTTGTACTTCTTCACGCGTGCTGCCGTCTGCAACCAGCTCGAAACGATTGGTGATCTGCCGAGGAAGTTGCAGGTTGGCTGGCTGGTCTGGGAACAGTTTTCCGGGCTCAACGTTATAATCGTATGTCGTAATGACTCGCGTACCTTCGCGCGTCACCCGCTCCTCGCTCAACAGATGAAATTTGTTATAGGTAGTGCGCGTAACACAGAGAACGGCGTCATTGTTGCTGGTGTCGATCAAGGTTTCGTCGGTCCAATAATCGTAGTCCCCGACCACCAGATACAAATTGTCCTCGCCAGGTCGATAAACGCTTCCAGAATAATAGCCCGTGAAGTTATGCGTTGGACTATAGCTGTAGACACTACCTATAGGAGGCTGACCCGCACCCGGCGTCCGCCGCCAACCTGCCACGCGCGGGATGAACTGACCAGCTGCATAAGGGTGACCATTCTCTTCATAACTGATTAGCTCGGTACCCCCCATGGGTGATTCAACTTCAGTGATCGCAATCAGCCCATTGCGAAACGGCTGGCGATAGATAAAATTGAAGGACGCCGTGCCTGGCGGAACCTGTGTGCTGTCATACGGCACCGTGACGCTCACCAGTTGATTGTTGGCATTACCATAATTTATTCGAGTACGCGCATAACGTCCCCCCTCAATCCGCGCATCAGCCATAACGAGCAAACCATCAATGTAAGTCAGCACAAGCATCTCTTGCCCATTTTGGTCAAGAATGTGTTTCAGTGGCCCACCATCAAGATAACGAAAGTTCCAACGCTCTCCGTTTTCAAATGCGATCGCCATAATTTTGAAAGGCCCGGGATTGATAGGACGTCCCAGTATTTCGACCGTACCCTCTTTGTAGATGACATGCAGTTCCGACTCGGCGATGCGCTTGACCACCACGTCTTTAAGTTTGCAATCCTTAATCACCAGCGTGCCACCGACGGACGGTAGACTCTGGATCTGATAACGCTCACCTGTTATGAGCGTGAGTGATGAAGTTGCCAAGTCGAGCTCGGTATTGCTCAGACTCCATCCGGCGCCATAGTTCCCCGATTGATCGGAACTCAACATCGAGAAGGACAGCGCAATATTGCGGCTGATCTCCAACGGTCCTTGTGGATAGAAGGTGCCCAGGTTGATACGAGCGGTGTATTGCCCGGTGCGCGGGTCGACTACCCCATTGAGGTGGGTACTGAAGTTAAATGCATTGGAATAAATATTCATGGCGGTATTGCCCTCTGCCTTCGAATAGTCGCCTTAGCGGTATCAATCCAGTTCCTCAAAACCAACGTCCACTAATCTCAACAAATTTCTGTTGTCGCCATGGGCAATCCGAAATACATGCTCGCAACCGAAGTTATCCAGTAACCTCCACGGACTCATGCGCTCGCTATTAGGGCTGTCAATCCAGCCGGAGTACCGTATCGCCCGCATGATCGTTGCGTAACGATTGAATTCAATAGAGGGATTATCCCCGGCAGGCCGTTGAACATCATCCACTCGCAACTGCAACCCCAGCGCGTCTTTTTTCCAAACAATCCCACCTTTTTTCCGATTACCACCACTAAAGTTATAAATAAACGATGTTTGAAAATACATACCTTCAAGCGTGACTGGTACCGGGTTATCCAACCCTTTGTTTTCGATGAACCGCAAACCAGACGGCGGCATCCAGTAATAGACATCAATATCAATTTCGTTGTTGGCAACTTCTCCACTGAAGGCATTC
>NZ_WKCD01000326.1:0-5606 GCF_021606625.1 Pseudomonas sp. PA-4-8C | reverse complement strand
CATCTGTTGACTGTCACACCGCATTCGCGAGCAAGCCCGCTCCCACAGGTTGACCGCGTGTACTCAGATAAACATCAGCCCGCCAGGCCGACAAACATATCCTGCACATCATCATGGTTGTCCAGGCCTTCCAGGAACGCCTCGACTTCTGCCATCTGCTCATCGGTCAAACCGCTGACCGGGTTCTTGGAGATATAACCCAGCTTGGCCGACAGCACGGTGAAGCCCTGCTCCGGCAAGGCCTTCTGCACGGCATCCAGGTCGGTGGTTTCGGTGATGAACAAGGTGGCGCCTTCTTCACCCTCTTCAAAGTCCTGGGCGCCTGCTTCGATGGCGGCCATTTCCGGATCGGCGTCCGGGGTGTCCGGCGATGCTTCGATCAGCCCGACATGGTTGAAATCCCAGGCTACCGAGCCGGAAGCGCCCAGTTGGCCCTTGCGGAAGGCCACGCGGATTTCCGCCACGGTGCGGTTGATGTTGTCAGTCACGCACTCGACGATCAAAGGCACCTGGTGCGGCGCGAAACCTTCGTAGGTGACGCGGTGGTATTGCACGGTTTCACCGAGCAGACCGGCGCCCTTCTTGATCGCGCGGTCCAGGGTTTCCTTGGGCATCGAGGCCTTTTTGGCCTGTTCCACCACCAGGCGCAGGTGCGCGTTGGTCGCGGTATCGGCGCCGTTGCGGGCGGCGATGGTGATTTCTTTCACCAGCTTGCCGAAGATCTTGCCCTTGGCATTGGCTGCCGCTTCTTTATGTTTGACTTTCCACTGTGCGCCCATGACTCACTCTCTTATTTCCATCGCGCCCAAACGTCTACTGGCCGGCGCTTTGGGGGCAGAGTTTATAGCGCGAGAACGCTTCGTTCCACCAAAAAACCGGCCAAGGCCCTCAGGTGCGCAAGGGTTTGATCACCGCATTGCGGTCCGGCACAAAATCCCCGGCCTGGGCCAGTACGGCGGGCCTGGCATTCCAGTAGGGCATCAGCACCAGCGAAGAAAACAGCGCCGCACCGGCAAACACAATAAATACCGTAACGGTATCGAAATAGCCTGGCAGCAAACCGCCCAGAATCGCCCCCACCGAACCGCAGCCGTTCACAAAACCCGCGGCGGTAGCGCCGGCCTTGGCGGTGCCGAAGTCGATGGCCGCGGTGCTGCTGATCATCGAGTCCGGCCCGTACAGCGTCAGGCCCATGACAAACAGAAGGGCCATCACCAGCACCACACTGCCGGTGTGCAGCGCGCCCATGAACAACGCCAGGGCAACCGTCAGCGCCAACAGGCTCAGCACACAGGCGGGCATGCGCCGGGCGCCGAACAGCTTGTCAGAGGCCAGGCCGATCAACACCGGCCCGAGCAAACCGGCCAACTCAAACGCGGTGGGCACAATGGCGGCGCCGACCTTGCCCACCGACGGCATCTGCTCGTAGACGATCACCGGCCCCCACAACAGAATCGCGTAGCGCGCCGGCTTGAGCAGGAAGTACGCCAGCCCCAGGGTCAACACCGTGCGGTTGCGCAGGATCGCGCGCAGGGGTTCGAGTACGCTGACGCGCTGCTGGGCGGCCAACTGCTCGGCGCTCAGCATCGGCTCGGGCTCGGGCTCGGGCTCGACTGCCGGCAAGCCCACATCCTGCGGGGTATTGCGCTGGAACATAAAGAACAACACGGCCACCACCGCTACCACTGCGGCACTGGAAATAAACGCCGCGTGCCAACTGCCGATCAGCGTATAGGCCCACCAACCGGCAAACGGTGACGCGACCAACCCGCCAAACGCGTAACACGAACTCCATAACCCCAACACCCGCCCCCGCTGCTGCGCCGGGAAGAAACTGCCAAGGTTCTTGCATAACCCCGACCAGCCGGTGGACTGCGCCAAGCCCTGCACTAACATGCAAGTGACAAAGATCGGCAAGGTGGCAAAGGTGCCCATCACCAACGCCGCGCCTGCGGAAATCAGCAAGCCACCAAGCACCACCACCCGTGGCCCGAAGCGGTCGGCAAGCATGCCCCAAGTGAACTGGCCTACGGCATACGCGGCGAGGTAGAGGCCATCCAGGTTGGCCATCATCATTTTGTCGAGGGGGAAACTCGGGTCGTCGCCGATCCCCAGCTTCGCCACTGAAAACGCTTTGCGGGTGAAATAGAACGCGGCATACGCCAGCCAGGTGATGGCAAAAATCTGCACGCGCCAACGCTTGATGCTACCCATAGGGATATTCATGGTGGTTCTGACCTCAGGTGTGAGTGTGCCGGCAGAATCGAAAGAAAACGCCTGTTGTTTTTATGGTTGAGCACTGCAATGCCGGGCCTTGAAGAGCGCGGTATTGGTCAGATGGGTGCGGTGTGCCTGCGCCCATGGCGGCCGTGGTTGTAGGACTCAACCTACGGCGACTGAGGTGCATCAAAGCAATGGCTGACTCATAGGTAAAATCGATTTATCGTATTTCAAATATAAGCTCAGCTTTTAAGAGGACGTGCCATGTCCGTTTCCCATGCCCAGCTCAAAGCCTTCCATGCGGTGGCCATTCACGGCAGTTTTACCGGGGCGGCCGAACGCCTGTTCCTGACCCAACCTGCGATTTCCGACCAGGTGCGCAAACTGGAAGAGCGCTTCGGCGTACTGCTGTTTCACCGCAACAAACGTTCGGTGCGCCTGACCGATCTGGGTGAGCGCCTGCTGGGTATCACCCAACGCCTGTTTGTGATCGAAGCCGAAGCCGAAGAATTGCTGCAGGATTCGCGCGCCCTGCTCACCGGCACCCTCACCCTGGCAGTGGATGCACCCGTGCACGTACTGCCGCAGGTTGCGCGCTTCTGCCAGCGATACCCTGGGATCAGCGTGAAGATCGAAACCGGCAACACCGATGAGTCGCTGTCGCGCCTTTACAACTACCAGGCCGACCTGGCGCTGTTGGGGCGCGATGTCGATGATGCGCGCCTGTTGTCACTGCCGCTGCCCGACGACCAACTTCTGGCTTTTGTCGCACGTGACCATGCCTGGGCCGGGCGCGAATCGATTTGCCTGGCCGACCTCGATAACACCCCGCTGGTGCTGCGGGAAACCGGCTCGGTCACCCGTCAGACCCTGGAGCAGGAAATGCGCCAAGCCGGCCTGCGCATTCGCCCCGCCATCCAGGTGGAAGGCCGCGAAGCCGCCCGGGAAGCCGTGGTGGTGGGGATTGGCGTAGGCGTGGTGTCGGCGGCAGAGTTCGGTGCCGACGCGCGGGTATACGCCATGCCGATCCGCGATTGCACACAACGCATGAAAGAAACCCTGGTGTGCCTGAAAGAGCAGAGTTCACGCCGCGTGGTCGCGACCTTCCTGGAGATCGTGCGTGAAAGCCTTCACGCCAACTCGAAAAACGCCTGAATCAAGCGCAGCGAGCGGCGGCGCTCCATGCAGCCGAGCATGTGCCGGTTCAGCAGGCCATCGCCCAGGATCGGTACCGCCTGTACACGCGGGTCCGGGCTGACCTCCATCGACGACACCACACCCACGCCCAATTCTGCCGCCACCGCTTCGGTCACGGCTTCACGACTGTCCAGTTCCAGCAGCACTTTGGGTTGCACATTCGCCGCAAGGCACGCGTCATCAAAAGTGCGACGGGTAATGGAGTTGGGCTCGCGCAGCACCATGATCACCTCATGCAACTGCGCCAGTTCAATACCCTCGCGCTGCTTGGCCCACGGGTGCGCGGCCGGCACCAAGGCGCAAATCCGTGACTGGTCCAAGGGTTGCAAGTGCAGGCCATTGCGCGGTTCCACCTCGGTGAGCACCGCCACATCCGCATGTTCGGACAGCAGCGCCGCCAGGGTTTCCTGGGCATTGCCCAAACGCAGGTTCACGGTAATGCCGGGGTAGCGCGCGCGCAGGCTGGCGATCATCGGCATCACCAGATGAGGGCCATCGGCCGCCACTTCCAGGCGCCCGGTGAGCAACTGGCGGTTGGCTTCCAGCATGGTTTGCGCCTCGTCGACCAAACCGAAGATCGCCCGAGTGATGGCCGCCAGGCGTGCGCCCTCCTCGGTCAACTCCACCCGGCGTGCGGTGCGGCGCAACAGCGGGATCTGGTAATGCTCCTCAAGCGCCTTGATATGCCCGGTGACCGCCGGCTGGCTGATAAACAGCCGAGCCGCCGCGCGGGTAAAACTGCCCTCGCGGGCCACGGCATCGAATGCACGCAGTTGGAACAGGTTCATAGCTATCGGCCTCACTGATAGCTCGCATAACAACAAACAATTTGATTGATGACAAGCCAAACTGCAATTTAGGCGCCGTAGCTTGAACCCCGACACCTTGCGAGGATTTGACATGCCCACTGCCGCGCCGATCCTGTTGACCCCCGGCCCCCTGACCACCTCGAACCGCACCCGCCAGGCGATGATGGTAGATTGGGGTTCGTGGGACGACCGCTTCAACCAGCTCACGGCCAGTGTGTGCAGGCAGTTGTTGGCGATCCTCAACGGCGCCGAGAGCCACCACTGCGTGCCGTTGCAGGGCAGCGGCACCTTCGCCGTCGAAGCTGCGATCGGCACCTTGGTCCCTCGCAATGGCAAGGTGCTGGTGTTGATCAACGGCGCCTACGGCAAGCGCCTGGCGAAAATCTGCGAGGTGCTTGGCCGCCAATTCAGCATCTTTGAAACCGCCGAAGACGAGCCCACCACTGCCGCCGATGTGGATCGCCTGTTGAGCGCCGACAGCGCCATCACCCACGTCGCGCTGATTCATTGTGAAACCAGCACCGGCATTCTCAACCCGTTGCCGCAGATCGCCGAGGTGGTCAAACGCCACGGCAAGCGCCTGATCATCGACGCCATGAGTTCCTTCGGCGCGCTGCCGATTGATGCCCGCGAAATACCCTTCGACGCGTTGATCGCCGCCTCTGGCAAATGCCTGGAAGGCGTACCGGGGATGGGCTTTGTCTTTGCCGAAAAAGCGGCGCTGGCTGCATCCCAGGGCAACTGCCATTCCCTGGCGATGGACCTGTTCGACCAGCACACCTACATGGCCAAGACGGGACAATGGCGCTTCACGCCGCCGACCCACGTGGTTGCTGCTCTGCATGAAGCGCTGTTGCAATACGCCGAGGAAGGCGGCCTGCCCGCCCGTCACCAGCGCTACGTGAATAACTGCCAGGCATTGCTGGACGGCATGGCCGAACTGGGCCTGCGCAGTTTTCTGCCGTCGGCGATCCAAGCGCCGATCATTGCCACCTTCCACGCCCCCACAGACCCGCGCTACCAGTTCAAAGACTTCTACGAACGGGTCAAGGCCAAGGGTTTCATCCTGTATCCGGGCAAACTGACGCAGGTGGAAACCTTTCGCGTGGGCTGCATCGGTCATGTCGACGCGGCCGGCATGCGCGCAGCCGTCAAGGCCATCGCCGAGGTGCTGCAAGAAATGTGTAGGAGCGAGCTTGCTCTCGAAGCGCGTTAACGATGACGCGGGCATCCTGAGTCAACGCGGTGCCTGGATGTTTTTCGCGAGCAAGCTCGCTCCTACAGACATGAATGCCATTACCCACAGGATCTGAATCATGAACTATCAAAACCCCAACACCCTCCAGGCCGTTATCCTCGACTGGGCGGGCACCGTGGTCG
>NZ_WKCD01000325.1:0-5610 GCF_021606625.1 Pseudomonas sp. PA-4-8C | reverse complement strand
GCAGTGTTCAGTGTGATTCAAAGAAATGTTCCAAGGCAGTAACTCGCTCACCCGATTGATCGGGTGTTCGGCAATGTGCTCAAGCACGTAGGTCAGATAGGCCTGTGGGTTTAACCCGTTTAGCTTGGCAGTACCCACCAGGCTGTAAATCGCAGCGGCTCGTTCTCCGCCGGCATCGGAACCGGCAAACAGGTAGTTTTTGCGGCCCAGCGCGACGGCGCGTAGCGCCCGTTCGGCGGCGTTGTTGTGTACGCCCTGACAAGGCGTATGAGTTCAGTGGGTGCGAATCCCACCCGGCTACTGTCGCTCCGGCCGGAAGCACTTTGGAGCAGTTCAGGAGGCAACGAATGGGCTGAAGTATCTGAAGAAAAGGCTTCTTTAGGAAGTCAGTGACTGTGCAGGCCGTAGCGCGCAGCGAACACCGAGCAGGCCCCGAAAATGCCTTGCGGTAGCCGACCCGCCATAATAACGGGGAAGGTTGATAGTGCTGAGGGATCGAGCGTCAGACGAACTTGGCACTGCCGCCGGGGTAGTGGTGATGGCATGTACAGAAGAGAACTCATGCGAAACAGGGGAAGCCTGCCAGGGTGAAGTGGTCATTAGACACGGCCATACAAACAGTGCGCCCGTGAGGGAGGGCGCTGGCTCGGACAGGTGGCGGATGGGCTCGTAGTACCGTTGAGGCCGGGTAATGCCGGAGTAGGAAAGGAGCCCTGGTTCAAGAGAGGAGTACAAAGTGGTAAGAACGATGGGATTGGCTCCAAGCCTATTAACCCAGGTGAGAAATCGCGTTCGGAAACTACAGCGTGCCCTGTATGTGAAAGCTAAGACAGAGCCAGACTTTCGCTTCTACAGCCTGTGGGACAAAGTCTATCGAATCGATGTATTGGTCATCGCCTACCAACGTTGCCGCGCAAACCGGGGCAGCCACGGTGTGGATGGTCAGCGATTCGAAGACATTGAAAACACAGGACCTATGGAGTGGCTGGCTCAGCTACGCGAGGAGTTGAAGTCGGGTGGATATCGACCTCAGCCCCTGCGGCTGGTATGGATTCCCAAAAAGAACGGCAAACTTCGTTCCTTGGGAATTCCTTGTATTCGAGACCGCGTTGTTCAAATTGCCGTCAATCTCACACTCCAAGCAATTTTCGAAGCGGACATGCAGCCATCACAGTATGGCTTCAGACCTCGTCGAGATGCCAAGGAAGCCGTGAGGCAGGTGCACCATTACACTGCGAGGGCTGGATTGAGAGACGTTGTCGATACGGATCTTCGTGACTATTTCAATACCATTCCACACGGGCCTTTGATGAAATGTCTGGCTCGGCGTATCTCGGATGGCAGGGTGTTGCGGCTGATCAAACAATGGCTTGAGGTGGCCGTTATCGAACTCATTGACGGTAAGCTTCGACGCACCAACGAAGCCAAGCACACGCACCGTGGCAGCGCCCAAGGATCGGTGATTTCGCCGCTGTTGGCCAATGTGTACTTCAGGCGCTTCATTCTGGCCTGGGAAAATTTGGCTATGCCAAACGTCTGCATGCAAAGATTGTGAATTACGCGGACGATATGGTGATCTGCTGCCGCCCCGGCAGTGGAGAGCAGGCAATGGTACTGATGGGTGGCTTGATGGCGCGGCTGGGGCTGAGCGTCAATGAAGAGAAAACGGCGCTGGTGAAACTCTCGGAACAGTCACTCGAATTTCTGGGGTACAACCTGGGCAGGCAATACGACCGTCATGGGAAAGCCTATATCGGCACTCAACCTTCGAAAGGGGCGATGAAGTCGATTATTGGAAAAATCCATGACGAAACGGCGATCAGTATGACGTGGGACGCGGTAGAGCACCGGATAGCCGAACTCAACTCGATCCTTCGAGGCTGGGCTGGCTACTTCGACCAAGGGCCTGTGCTCAAGCACTATCGAATCCTGCAACGCTATACTGAGCGCCGTATCCGACGCTGGCTGGTCAAGAAGCATAAGCGACGAGGCCGTTCTGGGTACCGTCTATACCCGGATGCGTTCCTATACGGAAAGCTAGGCCTCCATCAGTTGCCTACGCGAATGGCCGATGTGTCGAGTGCGAAGGCATATCGATCTCGGACGAAAGCCGGATGCGTTAGTAGCGCACGTCCGGTTTGACGAGCGGGGTGTGGAAACGGAGCGCAAGCCACCGCGCCACATCCCGACTCTACCGATTTCGATTCGGCCGTCATTGCAGTAGCGCGTTAAGGCCTGCCACCGGTTGAGGGCATAGAGGATTGCACCGCCCAATGCCGACCTTTTCGACAGTTGAGTCAGCGTCTGATTAAGCCATGCGTGCAGGTGCTCCAGCAGCGGACTGGCCCGACTTTGCCGAACCGTTTTTCGCAGGTTGGGCGGCTGCCCTCGGATCTCGCTTTCGATGGCATACAGGGCTGCAATTCTTTGCAACGCCTCGCCAGCGACTGGTGAAGCCTGGTCTTTGTAGACATCGTAAAACTTGCGGCGGGCGTGAGCCCCGCATGCAGCTTCCTCAATAGTGCTCGTCGCATACAGCTGAGCAAAACCGGCGTAGCCGTCAGCCTGCAAGATCCCGCTAAAGCCCTTGAGATGAGCGCGCGGATGTTGCCCCTTGCGATCCGGCGAGTAGGCAAACCAAACTGCCGCCGGTGTCGAGTCACCCGCAGGTCGGTCGTCCCGCACGTATGTCCACAGGCGAGCCGTTTTGGTCTTGCCGTTGCCCGGCGCGAGCACGCCAATCGGCGTGTCGTCTGCATGGACTTTGTGACCGCTCATGACGTGGTGCTCAAGGGCGTTGATCAGCGGCCTGAGCAACTGACTGCTCTGGCCCACCCAGTCGGCCAGGGTTGAGCGCTCCAGCTCCACGCCCTCACGGGCGTAGATCTCGGACTGCCGGTACAGCGGCAGATGATCGACAAACTTGGAGACCAGCACATGGGCCAACAACTCCGGGCCTGCAAGGCCTCGGGCTATCGGACGACTCGGCGCCGGCACCTGGGCGATGTGCTCGCAGCAGCGACAGACCCACTTCGGACGGACATGGCAAATAACTTTGAAACGTGCCGGAACGTACTCCAGCACTTCGGACACATCCTCACCCAAATAGCGAAGCTTCCCACCGCAGCCCGTGCATTGCGACTCGGGCTGATGCACGTGAGTTTCGCGAGGCAGGTGTTCGGGCAATGGTTTGCGGCGCGAAACTGCGCGAGGGGCCGGTTCGACTGGCCGTGTCATTTCGGCTTGGCTGACTTGCAGCTCTTCAAGGCTCAACTGGAGTTGATCGATCATCGCGTCCAGTTGCTCGGAGCTGCGACCGAACTGCGTACGACGCAGCTTGGCGATCATCATTTTCAAGCGCTCAATCTCTGCCCGCTGGGCAGAGACCAGAGTCTTCAAGGCTTGAAGATCGTTCGGCAGGGAGTCGGTCACGAGAGTCATGATCGCATGTTACTGGGGATTTTTTCAGCGCGGCAAGTCAGACCGCGAGGACAGGCGCTGTACGAATTGGCCTGCGCCAATCAATGCCTTCCAACAGCATCGATAACTGCGCAGGCGTCAGCGACACGCTGCCGCTGGTTGCTTGCGGCCAGACGAAGCGCCCTTGTTCCAACCGTTTGCAAAACAGACACAAGCCGTCGCCATCCCACCACAACAGCTTGATCCGGTCACCGCGCCGTCCATCGAAGCCACGGCGCATATCAGTGACGCCAGCGGCGATCCAGATACGGGTTCCAGCAGGTGGCTGGATCGACGAGCGTCTGGAAGACTGGTTCGATGCCCATCAGCGCGCTCATCCGGGGCAGATCGTGCGGCGTCGCTTGATGGGGGTCGACTGGTTTGAGCCCCGGTCCATGGGTTGAAATCGACGAGCCCTGGATGGGGCCGCTGACCCATGGCTGCTTCTCGCAGCCCGGCGTAACGGCCATCAAACCGCTGGAGAAGGACATCGAAATCATGAAGCTGGCACTGGAAATTGCCTGCAACACGGATGATTCCCTTGCGCAGGCACTGAACAAGGCACCCAGCCGATCACCCTATGCGCGCAACCTGCCCGTACGTACTCATGTGGGCAAGGCTTGAGGTGGTTGTCAGAGGATCGTCGAACTCTTGGCCTGCCAATAAGATCCGTCGACCACTTTTTGCCAATTCCCCGTTCAGCTATTCCATTCGCCGCCGATAGGTTGAGCAGGTATTAGCCTGCTGGCTTAAAACACAATCTTCCAGCTGCCCATTAGAAAAAATAGACATTCCTGGAGGAAGTCGATGAATAGCTGGTTCGCTAATGTCAGCGTCAATATGAAGTTGGCCCTGGGATTCGGTCTTGTACTCTTTTTTACTGCCATCCTCGCTTTGACTGGCTGGAACAGTCTGAGCAAACTCATTGATCCGGCGTTTTGCAAGGTAGTTGTCGCGTGAGCCGTGTTTTTAAGCTGCTATTTTCAGTGCTGGCTGCTCCCGCTCTGGGTTGAGCGTGACGGCGCCGACAGGTTGCCAATTTTGCGTTGCACCCGACCAGCGATGTGGGTGTTTTTGACGGGCTTGCTGGTAGAGCACATGACGCTTGGCCATCACCTCTTGATCTTCTCCACGATGACGCTGCGCCGGGGTCACGAAGCGGATGTGGTTGTGGCGGTGCTCATGGTTGTACCACCGGATAAAGTCGCGCACCCAGCTGCGTGCGGCATCCAAATCGGCAAAGCCATCCTGCGGCCATTGCGGGCAGTATTTCAGGGTTCTAAACAGAGATTCTGAGTAAGGGTTGTCGTTGCTCACCCGGGGTCGTCCGCGCGATGGGGTGATGCCCAAGTCGTACAGTTTGCTCAGCAGCGTCACTGATTTCATCGGCGCGCCATTGTCCGAGTGCTGCACCAGGGGTTGGCCCGTGCAGCGCTCGCCGAGCACGGTACGCTGCATCAGTTCGGCCGCCCGTTCGCCGCTTTCGTGCTCGTAAACCTCCCAGCCCACGGCCTTGCGGCTGTAGATGTCCTCGATCAAGTACAGGTAGTAATACTGCCCGCGCACCGGCGATAGACGTTGAGTAAGAGACAGGGCGTAGTCGGGCTATCTCCCTGTCTCTCCTCACCGAACCGGACGTGCACCTTTCAATGCATCCGGCTCTCCGTTTAAACGCTGGCGAACGCCATAGCCACTTCAGTGAAGCGTGAGGTCCATGTATTCCTGGGCTCGGACCTCAGGTAAGGATTACCTTCGGGCAGACGCCACCTGAACTGCTTCTTGCCTTGCCCAACTAACCGATACAGTGTTTCACCGCTGAGTTTGCCGTTATTGGTCTTGCCAAATAAAACCCAGGTCTTACTTTGGTTGGGCTTAGGTGCTTTGCACCATTGGCGCATCAGGGTGGAGCGGTATTTGTGAGCCAGCCAATGGGCCAGTTTCCAAAACACGACACGATCGATATAGCTGAATACTTTGGCTTTGAAATCAACGAATTGATAAAACGCCGCCCAGCCTTTCAGCTTGGCGGTCTCAAGGAGCAAGTGCAACACCTGAGGTAAGGTGTTGCGATGAAAAAGACCTACAGCCACTTGAATACCGAAGAGCGAGTGACACTGATGCTCATGCGCCGGCAAGGTGACAGCCTGAGGG
>NZ_WKCD01000324.1:0-5650 GCF_021606625.1 Pseudomonas sp. PA-4-8C | reverse complement strand
ACATCTGGCTTATACATCGCAACTGCAGCCAGTCGATCATTATTCGCCTCGACAACCGGCTTGCCTTCATCGGTCTTGCCCGAGACGGCGAAGAACGGTGGCCCGTTACCGTCCGTCATTTGCGCTATGCCATACTCCGGATAACCGTCATCACGGACTTTCAGGACCCCTTGGTAGAGAGCAGCGGCGTACGAATCACCCCAGATGAAGATCATCTTGCGTCCAGGTTCGATGCACTGCGCAAAGCTCGCATCTTTGGGTACCGAATGACACACCCCGTAGCGGATATTCTGCTTGAAATCGAAATATTCGTAGACGTTGGTAATGGACGACAGGGCTTTGATTTCGTCTGCAATCCGGTAAGGGGCGCCGTTGCTTTTAGCAATGGTATACCCGCTCACCGCTACCAGAACGAAGGTGCTGATGGCCAGCGGTCGTCGTGTTCTGGAGCGCCATCTGCCAAGCGTGCCCACGGCGGACGCTCGGCGGGTGCCTGGCCGCTCCACCGTCCAGTAGGAGGCCGAGCCCAGTGCAAATGACAATGCGATACCACCCGCGATTGCCCATGGCTGGTCGGATAGCCCATGTTTATAGAGATAGACGCAAACCGGCCAATGCCAGAGGTAGGTCGAGTAGGATGTCTTGCCTAGCCAGGCGACCAGGCCATTGGTGGTCAGCCAGGTTCCTGTATAGGCCGCGACAAAGACAAGACAGGTACCGGCGACAGGCAGCAGTGCCCACTGCCCTGGCCACGGTGTGGTGCTATCGAGCACAACCAACGACAGGATGATCAGCCCCAGTCCCGTCAGTGCCACCCATGCTTTATTCCGGCCCCGCAGCTCCAGCGGATAGAGGTATACAACTCCGCCAATCAGCATTTCCCATGCGCGTGACGGCAGCATGAAGTAAGCAAAGCTCTCTGCGCGGTAGGACAACCACGTTGCCAGCGCAAATGACAGACACATCAGTGCCACGATCGCCAGCCGGCCCGAACGAGCGCCAACGGCCTTCAGCAACGCCATGATCAGAAGCGGATAAAGCAGATAAAACTGCCACTCGACCGACAGCGACCATGTGTGCAGCAACCACTTCAAGTGCGATGCAGAGTCGAAATAACCAGACTCGCTGTAGAACATCAGGTTCGAGGTAAAGGTCAGTGCACCTGCAGCATGCGTTCCGAGCTGCTTGTAATCAACAGGCAGGAGGTTGAAATAGCCCCAGACCAGCATGGCGGCGCATAGCACCAACAATGCTGGAATCAGCCGCCTGGCCCGGCTGACATAAAAACCAGGCAACGAAAAAGTGCCCGATTGAACCTTGGGATAGATCGCCCCTGTCATCAGGTAGCCAGAAATGACGAAGAACACATCGACGCCAGCAAAACCGGCCGGCAGTAGCGTTGAATTGAAATGAAATACAACAACGGCCAAAACTGCCAGTGCCCGCAGGCCATTTACATCATCCCTGAATCGCATACCTATCCTTTGGTAGTCATCAAATGCGCTTGAAACATCACGCTGAATCTATCACACAATATGTATACGACAGTGGCACAAAGCCTTACCGTCTGGCGGGCAATAGGGTGGCTAATTGCAAATGCCCAATCAAGCTGCCACGCCCCACCAACGCAGGCGTTATCTCCCAATTGTTCGGGTACAGCTTTTGGCAGTATCACCCCCTGATGTTCGACTTACAGTTTATTGCCTCGTCTGACCTTGCTGGAGCCCTGTAATCGTCCCGCTCAATGACCTGGCAGGTACCGTGTAAAGGCGAAGCCCTATATGCTTGTGCTCAATGCCCGCGGTTAAAGCGAGAATCTACGGTCCCGTCACAGTGGCGCTCGGACTCCAGTTTTAGCTGGAAATCGTCAGCAGGCTGTTTCATTATTCAATTGTTATTCAATGGCCTGCGCGCCCACAAGCGGTTTATCGTAAAGCTGATCAGCTCACGCAACCGACGCGGCTGCGGCCAATCGCAGACGTGCCAGCCCATCTCACGCGGTAGCTGTCACGCACGCGTCTCTACAGGAATCCTCAACCGCCATGACGGAAGATCCAACACAGACGGTCGCACCCGCCGTCGCTCCACAGCCCCCGCACCAAGAACATTCGCCGACGCCGGTTCACAGCGTCGAACCTGATAGCAGCGTGGGCCACTCGTCGCCTCTCACTGAAATGGACCTGCCGTGCGCCGATGGCGTCTGGGAGTGGCAGGACTATGCTCAGGTCCGGGCGCGCATCGCCGCAGCCAAGGCCACGCACCGCGCAGCCAAGCCTGTGTCGCTGTTCCAGGTTCTGGATTTCACCGCAGACGACCTGCCCCGCCATGCCGAACAGCTTAGCTTCCAGCCCGCTGGGCCGTTGCCTCTGGTGTCCATACTGATCCCGGTATTCAACAACGCCAAGCTCACCCTTGAGTGCCTTGCATCGATCCAGCAGCACCTGCCCGCCGATCTTGCCGTAGAAATCATCGTTGCAGATGACGCCTCCAGCGACGAGACCCTGACCCTGCTCGAGCCGATCGCCAACATCCGCTACCTGCGCAGTGAAGAGAACCTCGGGTTTCTGCGTAATTGCAACAGAGCGATGGCCGCGGTCAACGGCGCGTTCACCGTTTATCTGAACAACGATGTGCAGGTAACTGCTGGCTGGCTGGAAGCGCTGCTGGCGACATTCGTCGACTACGACCATGTGGGCGTGGTTGGGCCAAAGTTCGTCTACCCCAGCGGCCATCTGCAAGAGGCCGGGGCAGCACTAGCGCCCAACGGCGTCTCGACCATGATCGGCTTTGCGGAACACCCAGACCAGCCGCGTTTCAATTACACACGGCGAGTCGACTACGTATCGGGTGCTTGCCTAATGGCGCCTACCGCGTTGCTCAAGCGCATTGGCGGTTTCTCGGAAGAGTTCTTACCCTGTTACTGCGAAGACAGCGACCTGTGCCTGACGATTCGAGCTGCTGGTTATGAGGTCTACTACAATCCGCATGCAACCATCGTCCACCACCTGTCCAGTACCACCGCCGCGACGGGCAACGATTTCAAGATGGCTGCCATTGCCAACAACGTCAGCGTGCTGAACAAGAAGTGGGGCGCTACGCTGGATCAGCACTTTGATCCGCGCCTCATCACCTTCTTCCTGCCACAGTTCCATCCGGTGCCGGAAAACGATCTGTGGTGGGGCAAAGGCTTCACCGAGTGGACCAACGTCAGTAAGGCAAAGCCAAACTTTGTGGGCCACTACCAGCCCCGGGTGCCTGCCGATATGGGTTACTACGACCTGCGCTTGCTTGAAGTGCTGCAAGCTCAGGCAGACCTGGCGCAGCGCTACGGCATCCATGGGTTCTGTTTCTACTACTACTGGTTCGATGGCAAACGCCTGCTGGAGCGTCCAGTCGAGCAGCTGCTACTCAGTGACAAGCCGGACATCCCGTTCTGCCTGTGCTGGGCCAACGAAAACTGGACACGGCGCTGGGACGGGCTGGAGCAGGAGGTGTTGATCGCTCAGGCCCACAGTGAAGACGACGACCTTGCGGTTATCAACGACCTGATCCGTTTCTTCAAGGATGACCGCTACATCAAAGTGGATGATCGTCCGCTGATGGTGATTTACCGCCCAGCCCTGTTCCCGGACTTCGCTAAAACCGCTGCTCGCTGGCGAGAGGCGTGCCGCGAGCAAGGTGTGGGGGAAATCTACATTGCCATGGTCGAGTCGTTCGAACTCGCCACAGCCGGCTTCCATCCCTCATTGTTTGGCTGTGATGCGGCAGTGGAATTCCCGCCAGGTGGGCTGGTCGAGCCCAAGCCGCCAACCGGTGCGATGCTCAATCCGGAGTTTGTTGGCCACTCGGCTGACTACCGCGACCTTGCGGTAAGCTTCGCCTCGCGTCCTGCCCCTGGATACACCCGTTTCAAAGGGGTGATGCCTGGCTGGGACAACACCGCCCGCCGCCAGCATGCCGGCGGCTGCTTCGAGATGTCGACGCCCGGCGCATTCCAGGCTTGGCTCGAAGAGTCGATTACCGATACCCGTGAGCAACACTTTGGCGACGAGCGCCTGGTATTCATCAATGCCTGGAACGAATGGGCCGAAGGTGCTTACCTCGAGCCCGACCGTCGCTTCGGTCACACTTACCTCGAAGCGGTGAGCAATGCGCTGGGCGCCTCGCGTCTGTTGAAGAAAAACTGAGTGGCTGAAGACTGATGACGGATAGCATTAAAGACAGCAGTGACGTATGTCTGGCCGGCCACCCATTTGCCCCCATCGGTATGGGCGAACATGTGCGAGCCACCTTCAGGTCGCTGAACGCTGTTTACCAACCGCCGCAGCTGCACGATATCTACAAGCTCGTGCCCGCCAGCGACGATGAAGTGGTCGAGTTTGGCCAGGCCATGGTTGAAGATCCTGCGCCGATCAATATTTTCCATATCAACGGCAATGAGGTCGCCGGCGCCCTGGAGCACATCAACAAGGCTCGTCCATGGACCGGCTACAACATCATCTACCCGCTCTGGGAGCTGCCGCACTATCCGCAGGAGTGGGCAGTGCAACTGGATCGCTTTGACGAAATCTGGGCAGCTTCACGTTTTGTCATGGACGGCCTCAAAGAGATCTGCAGCAAACCTGTGGTTCATATGCCCTTGGCCACTGAAATCCAATTGGACGGGTTTTACAGTCGACGCTATTTCGGCCTGCCTGAAGCTGACTATGTGTTTTTGTTCTTCTATGATCTGCGCTCGTACTCGGCCCGTAAAAACCCGCACGGGGTGTTTGAAGCATTTAAGCAACTGCTCAAGAAAAGGCCTTATACCCGTACACATCTGGTGATCAAAGTGAACGGGGTCGACATGAACCCACAGGCGTTCGCAGAGCTGCAGGCTGAGGGGGAGGCACTGTATGGCCGGGTAACGTTGATTGATCGAATGATGAGCAGCAGTGAGGTCAAGAATCTCTTGCGTTGCAGCGACTGTTTCGTGTCACTGCATCGGTCCGAAGGCTATGGTTTTGGTGTAGCCGAGGCGATGGCACTGGGCAAACCAGCGATCGCCACTGCGTATTCGGGCAACATGGACTTCATGACTTCAGACACCAGCCTGCCCGTGGGTTACCGTTTGATCCCGGTATTGGAGGGTGAATATCCGCACTATCACGGCCAGCACTGGGCTGAGCCGGATCAGGATCAGGCTGTGGCGTACATGCTGCAACTGGTCGATGATCCGGCAATGGGCCGGGCGTTAGGCAAAAAGGCCCAGTTGCACATGCAGAGTAACTTCAGCTACCGCTATACCGGGCTGCGCTACAGGACCCGTCTGGACGAGATCCGGAGAGCGCACCTGGCCTGAACCTCATGCGAGGCAAGCGCTCAATGCTGCAAAGTCTGCCTGACGTGTTCTCGCCAGTAGCCAAGGATGGCATTCACCGTCTGCGCCAGCGGGATTGTCGGCTGCCAGCCCAGCTCGGCCTTGATGCGCTGGTTGGACCCTGCCGCAACCGGGATGTCCGAAGGGCGCAGGCGCTCTGGATCTGTGTGAATTTCAATGGGCACTGTGGTCTGCGCCAGAATTTCGTCCAGTACGGCACGGATCCGGGTGCTGGCTCCGGAGGACAGGTTGTACACCCGATGCGCAAGGGGGCGACCGCTTAACTCGACC
>NZ_WKCD01000323.1:0-5656 GCF_021606625.1 Pseudomonas sp. PA-4-8C | reverse complement strand
ACCCTAAGTAGCCGTTACCGCAGCAATGGATATGTACACAATCCAACTGTGTTGACTGTCAGGCCGCTTTCGCGAGCAAGCCCGCTCCCACAGTTGGATCGCGGAGTGTCAGGTAGACAGATGTCGGCTGGCAGGCCGTCATCGCAGGCAAGCCAGCTCCCACAGTTTGATCGCGGGATGTCAGGTAGGTATGGCCCAGCTCGCAGGCCGTCACGGGAGCAAGTTCCCTCGCCAGAGGTTCAGCCCCGTACCGAAGTTATGTAGATACCTCTCGACCACCTGTGAAATCTTCATTCGCCACATCTGCTTCCAGCTTCTACCCTTTGTGCAAAGCCTCCGGAGTAAGAGTGCTCATGTACAAAGACCTGAAGTTCCCCGTTCTGATCGTGCACCGTGACATCAAGGCCGACACCGTTGCCGGTGACCGGGTTCGAGGCATCGCCAGGGAGTTGGAACAGGAGGGCTTCAGTATTTTTTCTGCGGTGGACTATGCCGAAGGGCGGCTGGTGGCCTCCACCCATCACGGTCTGGCCTGCATGCTGATCGCCGCCGAAGGCGCCGGGGAAAACACCCATCTGCTGCAAAACATGGTTGAGCTGATTCGCCTGGCGCGGCTGCGGGCACCCAACCTGCCGATCTTTGCGTTGGGCGAGCAAGTCACCCTCGAAAACGCCCCTGCCGATGCCATGAGCGAGCTCAACCAGCTGCGCGGCATCCTATATCTGTTCGAAGACACCGTGCCGTTTCTGGCGCGCCAAGTCGCCCGCGCCGCACGCACCTACCTGGATGGCCTGTTACCGCCGTTCTTCAAGGCTTTGGTGCAACACACCGCCGACTCCAATTATTCTTGGCACACCCCCGGCCATGGCGGTGGCGTGGCCTATCGCAAAAGCCCGGTGGGGCAGGCATTTCATCAGTTCTTCGGCGAGAACACTCTGCGCTCGGACTTGTCGGTATCGGTGCCCGAGCTGGGCTCGCTGCTCGATCACACCGGGCCGTTGGCCGAAGCCGAGGCCCGCGCTGCGCGTAACTTTGGCGCCGACCATACGTTCTTCGTGATCAACGGCACGTCCACCGCCAACAAGATCGTCTGGCATTCCATGGTGGGGCGCGATGACCTGGTGCTGGTGGACCGTAATTGCCACAAGTCGGTGCTGCATTCGATCATCATGACCGGCGCGATCCCTCTCTACCTGTGCCCGGAGCGCAACGAGCTGGGGATCATCGGCCCCATTCCCCTGAGCGAATTCAGCCCCGAGTCGATCCGCGCCAAGATCGACGCCAGCCCCTTGACCCGGGGGCGGCTACCGAAAGTGAAGCTGGCGGTGGTGACCAACTCCACCTACGACGGTCTGTGCTACAACGCGCAATTGATCAAGCAGCAACTGGGCAACAGCGTCGAGGTGCTGCACTTTGATGAGGCCTGGTACGCCTACGCCGCCTTTCACGAGTTCTTCGCCGGGCGCTATGGCATGGGCACCTCGCGCACGCCGGACAGCCCCTTGGTGTTCACCACCCACAGTACGCATAAATTGCTTGCCGCATTCAGCCAGGCGTCGATGATCCACGTGCAGGACGGCGGCGCACGGCAACTGGACCGTGACCGCTTCAACGAAGCCTTCATGATGCATATCTCCACCTCGCCGCAATACAGCATCATCGCGTCGCTGGATGTGGCCTCGGCGATGATGGAAGGCCCGGCCGGGCGCTCGCTGCTCCAGGAAATGTTCGACGAGGCCTTAAGTTTTCGTCGCGCCCTGGCTAACTTGCGCCAGCATATCGCGGCCGAAGACTGGTGGTTTTCCATCTGGCAGCCACCCTCGGTCGCGGGCATCGACCGGGTCGCCACGGCGGATTGGCTGTTGCACCCAGGGGATGAGTGGCATGGCTTTGGCGACGTGGTCGAAGACTACGTGTTGCTGGACCCAATCAAAGTCACGCTGGTGATGCCTGGCCTCAACGCTGGCGGGGCCTTGAGCGAGTGCGGGATTCCCGCCGCAGTGGTCAGCAAGTTCCTCTGGGAGCGCGGGCTGGTGGTGGAGAAGACTGGGCTGTATTCGTTCCTCGTGCTGTTTTCCATGGGCATTACCAAAGGCAAATGGAGCACCCTGCTCACCGAGCTGCTGGAGTTCAAGCGTAGCTACGATGCCAATGTCAGCCTGGCCAGTTGCTTGCCGTCGGTGTATGCCCAAGGCCCGGCGCGTTATCAAGGGCTGGGGCTGCGCGACCTTTGCGACCAGTTGCACAGCTGTTACCGTAGCAATGCCACGGCCAGGCACCTCAAGCGTATGTATACGGTATTGCCGCAAATCGCGATGAAACCCGCGGATGCCTACGACCAGTTGGTCAGGGGCGAGGTGGAGGCGGTCTCTATCGATGCCTTGGCAGGACGCATCGCCGCCGTGATGCTGGTGCCTTACCCGCCGGGCATTCCACTGATCATGCCTGGCGAACGCTTCACCGAGTCAACGCGTTCGATCATCGATTACCTGGCATTTGCCCGCACGTTCGATAGCAGTTTCCCCGGTTTTGTCGCGGATGTGCATGGGCTGCAACACGAAGATGACGGCAGTGGCCGTCGTTACACCGTCGATTGCATCAAGGGTTAAGGAAGTTTATGCAAGCTGTGATGAACCCGAAGTATCCAGGGCTCAGTGTGCGAGTCGCCGACGAAGGTTTTGACGCCTATGTGTGGGGCAACGATTTCAGCTTTGAAGTCAGCGCCTATGGGGTGCCGCAAATGGGCCAGCGCGTCGAACAATGGCCGGTGGAGCGCGTGCTGCCGTACCGCAAGTGCTATGGCATCGACCCGGAAGAATTCGCCAGTTTTCGTGATGCCGCCGACAGCTCGATCTTCATGGCGTATCTGGATGACCGCGCAGTGGGGCATATCGTGGTCAGCACCAACTGGAACGGTTTTGCCCATGTTGACGAGTTGGCCGTGGCGTTACCGGCGCGCCGACATGGCGTGGCCAAGTCGCTGTTGGACGTGGCGCAGTTCTGGGCTCGCAAGAAGAACCTGCCGGGCATGATGCTTGAGACCCAGAACAACAACCTCGGCGCCTGTCGCCTGTATGAGCGTTGTGGCTATGTAATGGGCGGCATCGATCAACTGCGTTATCGCGGGATTGACCCGCAAACCCGTGAGGTCGCGATTTTCTGGTATCGGTTGTTCAAAGCAGAAGCGGACTGATCTCTGTAGGAGCGAGCTTGCTCGCGAAGAACGTGAACGATCACACGCTCATCCTGATGTAACGCGGCGCCTGTGGGTTTTTCGCGAGCAAGCTCGCTTCTACAGGGGCTTGGTGTCGTTACCAAGCAGGCTTTCGGCTTTCTGGATGACGATCTCCAGCAGCGCATTCAATGCAGGGGAGGCCGCAGCGTCTTGCAAGGTCAGCGCATACAGGCTGACCACTATCGGTGGTGACACCGGGCACGCATCAAGCCCGGACTCGCGTGCACCCAAGGCGGTGAACGGGTCGACAATCGCCAGGCCTTCTCCGGCTTCCACCAGGCCGCGCATCATCGGGTAGGTTTGTACGCGCGTCTGCACCACAGGCATCGGCCGCAGGGCATGCAGCTTGGCGTCCAGCAAACGGCTGAGCGGATCATGGCCTTCAAGGCCGATCAACGATTGGCCGGCCAACTCCTGCAGCGCAATGTACTTTTGCTTGGGCTTGAGCCAGCCATGGGGGGCCAGCAACTGCAATTTGCCTTGGGCCAGCACCGTGCTCTGGATATGGGGGTGTTCTGGGTCATGCAGGCTCAGGCCCACGTCGGCTTCATGCAACAGCAGGCTGTTAATGATCTCGCCAACTGGCTGGCTCGACAGGTTGCACGGCATGTCCTGGAAGCGTCGACGCAGCGCGGCAATGCTCTGCGGCAACAGTTGGTTGGCCAGCGGCGGCGTGCAGAGGGCGCGCAGGGGCGGAGCATGATGGTGTTTCAAGCGGCTGGCAAGGCGTTGCAACGGCTCCAGGGCTTCATACAGAGTTGTGATTTGTGCCTGCAACTCCAGGGTTTCCCGCGTGGCCTGCAAGCGCCCGCGCACGCTGGCGAACAGCATGAAGCCCAGTTGCTGCTCAGCATCCTTGAGGGTGGCGTCTACGTCGCCCACGGGGAGTTGCAACCACTCGGCGGCGGTGCCGAGGTGGCCGGTCTGCAAGATGGCCTGAATCACTTCGATATGACGTAAACGCATGGCCGGAGTCTATGTGCAGTGCGCAGGGGTTTCAATGGCGCAGGCGTTCGTGCGCAAAAAAGACTGCCGGGGTCGTCCCGGCCTATGGCGCTCAGCCAGGATCCCATTAGAATGGCGGGTCTGATCAGCAACGACCCCTGCCGGTTTCCCGGTACTTAAAATAAAAAACAGGTCTGGTCTCATATGCCTCTACCCTCGACGTTCTTCGGGGTAACGGCCAAGCAACTCGTGGTCCTGGTGACCGTGGGAGGCCTGGCGGCTTACTTCTTCAATCATCAGGATGAACCGACGCCGGACAATCTTGCACTGGAAGCCTTTATTCGCTCCCAGCAACAGGTGGGCGAGCAGGTGGGCGCAGTAGTGGGGATTACCCTGGTCAGGGAGGTCGAGGCTTACCCCGCGTACAACGCGCCGGGTTACAAGCGCTCGATGTATACGGTGCAAGGGGAGCGCGGCCAGTTGCTGGTGACGCTCAAGCAAGGCGAGCAGGGCATAGAGGTAACGCAGATCCGCCGCCCATGAGCGTTCCCAGCCCAGTCGCCAGGACTGAGCAGGTGAACAAGGCAAGCGCTTACGATGCCAGAGTGGTTGCGGACTCGCGCACGAGAATAATGCCCGACTGGATCAGTTTGAATTCATCACCTTCCAGCTTTTCTACACGGTCGCCAATGGCCAGCTTGTAGGTCGTGGTGGGCGTCGATCCCGCCAGGTCGCCTTGCGCCGGGTTGGATTCCTGGAACTCATGCACCGAATACACGCGGCCTTCCGCGTCTCTGGCATGAAACTGTCCAACAAGTACTGCAGCCATCTGTTTAGAACCTCTGGAGATAAACACTCGATTTGCGGTTCTGTAGACCGTCAGGGAGCGGGGTAGTTTACCTATAAGAAAAAAATACTATTCGCTGATATTTTCAGACGCTTCCTACGCAAGTGCTGGCAAGGAAAACGTCGAGGGAATCCGCATAACCCTCTGGTGAACGCGTTGCGAAGCCTCTATAACTACAAGCTCCTTTATTCAGAAGTCGGGAAACCTCAATGAGCAAGGTCTACACGATTGCCGTCCTGGTGGGCAGCTTGAGAAAAGAGTCAATCAACCGCAAGGTCGCGCTGGCCCTGGCCGAACTGGCCCCTGCCAATCTCAAGTTGAACATTGTTGAAATCGGCGACTTGCCGCTCTACAACGAGGACATCGACGGTGCAACGCCGCCAGCAGCCTACAGTACTTTCCGCAAACAAGTGAGTTCATCCGACGCGGTGCTGTTCGTCACCCCCGAATACAACCGCTCCGTGCCAGCCGCCTTGAAAAATGCCATCGACGTGGGCTCGCGCCCTTACGGGCAAAGCGCCTGGAGCGGCAAGCCGGGGGCGATCATCAGCGTCTCGCCGGGTGCCATCGGCGGCTTTGGCGCCAACCACCATCTGCGCCAGTCCCTGGTGTTCCTGGATGTGTGGTGC
>NZ_WKCD01000322.1:0-5672 GCF_021606625.1 Pseudomonas sp. PA-4-8C | reverse complement strand
CTCATCTACCAGACACCCCGCAATCCAACTGTGGGAGCTGGCTTGCCTGCGATGGCGGCCTGCCAGCCGACGCTTCTCTACCTGACACCCTACGATCCAATTGTGGGAGCTGGCTTGCTCGCGAAGGCGGCCTGCCAGCCGACACCGGGTATCAGACCGAGCACATATTCATTCCTGCGGTAACGGCCACCTATTTGACTGAAAGAGATACCTTTGGCCAGCTTTGCCACGACTACCAGGTCAGTCGAAAGACTGGCTACGACTGGACAGCCGTTGAGCACCGAGAGAATCAAAAGGAGTTTCGTACAGCGGACTAGGACTTACCTCACGTTCAAGCGTTGAAACCGGTTCATTCCCACGGACCTTCCCAGTCGCTGCAAATTCAGCGACCGGACGTGAGAAATCCAACTTCACCCCAGCCGCGCAGCTGCCCGCGCAACAATCTCCCCGCGCACTCTGCGTGACTCCACCGTGCGCTTGTTGGCTTCCTCCAGCACATGCCGGGGCGCCGTCTCCGGGCGGCCTGAGTCAAACGGTGGGGCCGGCGCGTATTCGATCTGCAGTTGTACCAGTTGCGCCGCCGCTTCGCTGTACAACTCCGCGGCCAGAGTCAGGGCAAAGTCGATGCCGGCGGTGATCCCGCCGCCGGTAAACAGGTTGCCGTCACGCACCACACGTTCCTGTACGGGAATAGCACCGAGCGGGGCGAGCAGGTGGTGGTAGGCCCAATGGGTGGTGGCCTTGCGACCGCGCAGTAACCCTGCCGCGCCCAGTACCAGTGAGCCGGTGCACACCGAGGTCATGTAGCGCACTGTCTGTGCCTGGGCCTTGAGAAAATCCAGGGTTTGCGGGTCTTCCATCAAAGGGCCCACACCGGCGCCGCCGGGTACGCAGAGCACATCCAGGTTCGGGCAGTCGGCATACGTGATGGTCGGCGTGAACACCAAGCCGGTGCTGGAGGTGATCGGCGCCAGGTCTTTCCACACCAGGTGCAGTTTCACGTCTGGCAGCGAACCGAGGACATCATAGGGGCCGGTAAGGTCCAGTTGCTGGATGCCGGGGAACAATAGAAAGCCGATCTGCAAGGTCATGATTCACGCTCCGAAAGGGATGGACGTCCTTACTGTAGAAGCCTAGGCTTTGGCGAATACGCCATTGAGCCCACTAATCTCGCCAATCATGCCAAAAATTATTCATGTGCTCGCGTTTGAGAATGCCCAGGTGCTCGATGTCACCGGGCCTCTACAAGTGTTCGCATCGGCTAACGATCTGGCGCGCCAACGTGGTTTGCCATTGCCCTATGCGGTCAACGTCATTGCTACTCAGGCTGGGCCGGTAATGACGTCGGCCGGCCTGGCGCTGCTGGCCGAGCCGCTGCCCGCCATTGACCAGCCCTGCGACACGCTGGTGATCGCCGGTGGCTGGGGGGTGTACGGTGTTGCCGAGGACCCGACGCTGGTGCAATGGGTGCGTGATAAATCCCGGCACACCCGGCGCATGGCTTCAGTGTGCACCGGGGCTTTTCTGCTGGCCGCCAGTGGTTTGCTCGATGGTTGCCGCGTGGCCACGCACTGGACGCGCTGTGAAGAACTGGCGCGCAAGTTCCCTGCGCTCACGGTGGAGGCCAATCCGATTTTCATCCAGCAAGGCGCGGTGTGGACGTCTGCTGGCGTGACCGCCGGGATCGACCTGTGCCTGGCCCTGGTAGAGGATGACCTGGGGCGTGCGATTGCCTTGGAGGTTGCGCGCCACCTCGTGGTGTTCCTCAAGCGCCCTGGCGGCCAGTCGCAATTCAGCGTGACGTTATCCCTGCAAAAGAGCGACAGCCGCTTCGCCGAGCTGCATGCCTGGATCGCCGATAACCTGACGCTGGAGTTGAGCATCGCCACACTGGCGGCCCAGGCCGGTATGAGCGAGCGCAGCTTTGTGCGTCACTACCGCACCGAGACCGGCCAGACCCCGGCGCGGGCCGTGGAACTGATTCGCGTCGAAAACGCACGCCGGCAACTGGCAGACAGCACAACCTCCATCAAACGTATCGCCATGCAATGCGGTTTTGGCTGTGAAGAGACCTTGCGTCGCAGCTTTCTAAGGGCTTTGTCGGTGACGCCACAGGCGTATCGGGAGCGTTTTTCACCGCTCCAGTAGTTCCAGCAAAGCGTGAAGCGTGACCTGGGGCGCTTCCTGGAAAACATTGTGGCCAACGCCGGGCAACACCTGGCGGCGATAAAAGCCGCTGAAGTGCTCCACATCGTCATCCACAAGCGGCGGCGGGCCCACACCGTCGTCGGCCCCGCACAACGAAATGCTCGGTACCGAGATCGCCGGTTGTGGCACCAGCGCCTGCTCGATGGATTCCAGCGCGGGATCACCCGGCGCATACATGAAGCGATGGCGATACGAATGAATCACCACCTCGACAAAATCCGGGTTATCAAACGACGGCGCGGTCAGGGCGTAGCGGCTTGGCCCTTCGGCCCAGGACGGTGACCACAGCGTCCAGAGCAATTGGCAGAGTTCACGCCGGTTGGCCGTCAAACCATCGACCCCGCGCTGGGTGTGAAAGTAGTACTGATACCAGAGCCGGTGCTCTGTCTCAGGTGCCCGAGGTTTGAGCGACTGGCTGATGGCCTGGATGTTGTAGCCATCGCCGGTCACCAGGCCGCGTACCCGCTGCGGCCACAGCGCCGCCACAATACAGGCGGCGCGCCCACCCCAGTCAAAGCCGGCGAGGGTAGCTTGCGGGATGGCCAAGGCATCCATGAAGTCGAGCAAGTCCTTGGCCAGCGCCGCCTGTTGGCCGGAGCGCATCACTTGCGTGTTGATAAATCGCGTCGGGCCATAACCGCGTAAATACGGGACCAGTACCCGATAACCGCGTTCAGCCAGCACCGGTGCGATGTCGTCGTAGCCCCGAGGGTCGTAGGGGAAGCCATGCAACAGGATCACCGGTTCGCCATCGACGGGGCCGTGGGTTTCGTAAGCCACATCAAGCAGGGTGGTGCGCACATACAGCAGTGCGGGTGGGGTGGTCAGGGTTGCCATACGGTTTTCTCCCCGCTGAGCTTGCGGTCCAGGAACGTTGCCGCACTGATCAATGCCAAATGGCTCAAGGCCTGGGGCGTGTTACCCAGGTGCCGGGCCTGGCTGTCGAACTCTTCGGCGTACAACCCCAGCGGGTTGGCGTAACGCAGCAACTGTTCGAATTCCAGATGGGCTTTTTCAACTTGCCCGGCGCGCGCCAGGCATTCGACGTACCAGAACGAGCAGGCGGCAAACGCGCCTTCGACGCCTTGCAGCCCATCGATCTGGCTGTCGTCATTGCGGTAGCGGTAGACCATGCCGTCACGCACCAGGCTTTTCTGGATCGCTTGCAGTGTCGACAGCCAGCGCGGGTCCGTGGCGGCGACAAAGCGCACCAGCGGCATCAACAGCATCGAACCGTCGAGGGCGGTGCTGCCGATATGCTGGACGAAATGCCCGCGCTCTTCGTTCCAGAAGTTCGTCCAGATGTCGGCGTAGATCGCCTGGCGCGTCTGGTCCCAGCGTGCGAACGGCGCTGGTAGTGAGCGTTTGGAGGCCAGGCGGATGGCACGGTCCAGGGCCACCCAGCACATCAGGCGTGAGTGCAGGAAGTGATGCTGCTCACCGCGCATTTCCCAGATGCCTACGTCTTTGTGGTTCCAGATCTCACACACCTGGTCGACCACTTCCACCGTGTGTTTCCAGCCTTGGTGGGAGATGGCTTCGCCGTATTTGTTCACCAGGTAAACCGCGTCCATCAGTTCGCCGTAGATATCCAGCTGGATCTGATCGAACGCCTCATTGCCCACCCGCACCGGTTGGGCGCCGCCGTGGCCGCTCAAGTGGTCGAGGGTGGTTTCCGGGAGTTCCTGGCGGCCGTCGATGCCGTACAGGATGTTGATCTTGGTCGGCTGGCCGCAGCAGTCGCTGACCCGGCCCCTGAGCCAGCGCATGTAGGCGTTGGCTTCCTCGACGAAACCCAGGCGCATGAACGCATAGACGGTGAACGAGGCATCGCGGATCCAGGTGTAGCGGTAGTCCCAGTTGCGTTCGCCGCCGGGCGTTTCCGGCAGCCCGAACGTGGCGGCGGCGATGATGGCGCCGTGTTTGCGCGAGGTCAAAAGTTTCAGCGCCAGGGCCGAGCGGTTGACCATCTCGCGCCAGCGCCCGCGGTAGTTGGATTGGCTGATCCAACCGCGCCAGAATTTCAAGGTGCGCTCCAGGTAGAGGTCGGTACAGTCGTTGGTGACGCGCGCATCCTCCTGGCCGCCGAGGACAAACTCAGCGCCTTCCTCCTGGGCGAGGGTAAACGTGGCGAGGGCGGTGTTGTCTTGCAGGGTCAGCGGCTGGCTGCCGATCAGGCGCAGGCCGGGCTGGCCGCTGGCGGTGAACACTACACTGGCAGCGTCTGCCTTCGCTTCGGTGGCGGCCCGGGCATAGTCGTGGCGCACGGCGCAGCTCAGGTGGATAGTCGCCTTGCCACTGACCACCCGTACCCGCCTGATCAGCAAAGGCAGTTCATCGACGTTTTCGCTGACGGTCAGCAGGTCGGTGATCTCCACCACCGCTTCATCGCTCAGCCAGCGAGTCTGCAACACGTTGGTGTCGGGCAGGTAGATCTGCTCGCGGCGGGCGTTGGGCAGGTCCGGGGTAAGCTGAAACGTGCCGGCCTCGGGCGTGTCGAGCAATGCGCAGAACACCGAGGGGCTGTCGAATTCCGGCCAGCAGAAGAAGTCGATGCTGCCGCGGTCGTTCACCAGTGCCGCGCTGCGCATGTCGCCGATGATCCCGTGGGCATCAATGGCGCTTTGAGGTTCGTTCTTGAAATCAACCATTGCCACGAAACTCCGGATAAAGGCTCATGCCGCCATCAATGAACAGCGTGCTGCCAACCACATAATCAGAAGCGTCGCTGGCCAGCCATACCACGGCATTGGCCACGTCTTCGACGTCACCGACACGACCATAAGGAATCAATTTAAGCAGCTCTTGTTCTGCCGCGCCTTCGGTGGCCGCACGGTTGATCGCCGTACGAATGGCCCCCGGTGCGATGCCGTTGATACGGATGCGTTGCTCGCTGACTTCCTGAGCGAGGGTGCGCATCAGCATCTCCACGCCGCCCTTGGACGCCGCGTAATTCACATGCCCGGCCCAGGGGATGACTTGATGCACCGAACTCATATGGATGATTTTGCCGGCGGCCCGTGACACACCTTCGCGAATACCCTGGCGATTGAAGATACGCACCGCCGCCCGTGCGCAGAGGAACTGCCCGGTGAGGTTGACGCCAATCACGGTGTTCCAATCCTCAAGGGTCATATCCACCAGATTGGCATCTTTTTGCAGGCCGGAATTGGCCACCAGAATATCCAGATGGCCGAAGGCGTCGAGGGTTTGCGCGAACAGGCGTTCGACATCGGCCTCCTTGGACACATCGCCGCCAATCGCAAGCGCTCGGCCGCCGTTGGCATTGATCTGCGCGGCGAGGGCCTCCGCCGGTGCCGCCTGGGAGTTGTAGTTAAGCACCACCGCCGCGCCTGCTGCGGCCAGGGCTTTGGCCGCGCCCGCGCCAATACCGGAACTGGCCCCGGTGACCAGGGCCACTTGTTGCTGCAAGGAAATCTGCATCGCCCACCCACCGTTTTATG
>NZ_WKCD01000321.1:0-5679 GCF_021606625.1 Pseudomonas sp. PA-4-8C | reverse complement strand
CGGTTTTGTTGCTCAGGAACATGCCATCGGCAATCTCCTTGTTGGTTTTGCCACGGGCCAGCTGCTGCAGCACCATCATCTCCCGCCCCGATAAGCGTTCGACCATGTCGGCTTCACTGGCATTGCCCATGGTTGAGCGTACCGAATTGAGCGCCTGGTTCGGGAAATAGCTATAGCCGGAAAGCACCGCCTTGATGGCACTGAGCAACTCTGTCAGATCCTGCTGCTTGCACACATAGCCGGCGGCCCCCGCCTGCATGCAGCGCATGGAAAAATGGCCGGGGGCCTGGGACGTCAGCACCAGCACCTTGAACGAGACGGCTTGCTTGGTTGATGCCAGCCGACAAATAACTTCCAGGCCGTCAAGCTTGGGGATTCCGATATCCAGTATCACAATATCCGGCATATGTTCCCGTGCAAGTTGCAACGCATCGACACCGTTATCAGTCTCGGCAACGACCTCATAACCATGACGCTCCATTAGCATGCGCACAGCAAGACGAATGACGGGATGATCATCCACGATCAGCACTTTATTCATGAGAAAGTCCAATTTCGCTGTTCGAATTATTTAGAGCAAACACAATAGCCTAGTCGATTACTAGTTGGCATAGCATTCCCCCCCGAACGAGAGCAGGCAGAGACCCAACCCACAAGAAGATAGGAATTAACCTACAAAAAATCGCCAACTTAGATGCATAGAGCTTTATGGTTGCTTTCAGACCTTTCTCGACGCGTACATATTTTGAGTGAAATATCGTGCCCATTAGCCCCTGAAAGTAAACGTGCCGCACAACACTTTCAGGAAATGCCCCTTGCTTGTCGCCGTGACGCGCACAAATCAATCCGGAACAACCGTTCCCATTAGTTCCATTTAACATATTTCAGCACTTCCAAAATTCCTACAGAAAATTCAACAATTCACATATCCATTGCAACTACATGAGTGAATTTTCTGTCAGACATAGTTCCTCCTCAGATGTAAAAAATCATTCAGACTTAAAAACAAATGACAAAACCGGAAAATAATTGCGCAAGTTACGAAAAAATCCTTAAACACAGGCTAAACATTAATACACGGCTCTGTTTTTAAAGCGCCCATAAAAACCCAGGCAAAAAAAATGGCCCCTTGCGCAAGAGGCCATTTTTCACAACAGGCGCGCGACTCAGAACAACGAGCGGCCCTTGTTGGCAGCAATGCGCATGCGCAGTGCGTTCAACTTGATGAAGCCTGCCGCGTCGGCCTGATTGTAGGCACCGCCGTCTTCTTCGAAGGTGGCGATGTTGGAGTCGAACAGCGACTCATCGGACTTGCGACCGGTGACAATCACGTTGCCCTTGTACAGCTTCAGGCGTACGACACCGTTCACGTGAGCCTGGGAGGCGTCGATCATCTGTTGCAGCATCAGACGCTCTGGGCTCCACCAGTAACCGGTGTAGATCAGGCTGGCGTACTTGGGCATCAGCTCGTCTTTGAGGTGAGCGACTTCGCGGTCCAGGGTGATGGATTCGATGGCGCGGTGCGCGCGCAACATGATGGTGCCGCCTGGGGTTTCGTAGCAGCCACGGGACTTCATGCCCACGTAACGGTTCTCGACGATGTCGAGACGGCCGATACCATGCTGGCCGCCGATACGGTTCAGGGTCGCCAATACGGTGGCCGGGGTCATTTCAACGCCGTCCAGCGCGACGATATCGCCGTTGCGGTAAGTCAGTTCCAGGTACTGCGCCTTGTCTGGAGCGTTCTCCGGGGAGACGGTCCATTTCCACATGTCTTCTTCGTGCTCGGTCCAGGTGTCTTCCAGCACGCCGCCTTCATAGGAAATGTGCAGCAGGTTGGCGTCCATCGAGTACGGCGACTTCTTCTTGCCATGACGCTCGATCGGGATGGCGTGCTTTTCAGCGTAATCCATCAGCTTTTCACGGGACAACAGGTCCCACTCACGCCACGGCGCAATGACTTTCACGCCTGGCTTGAGTGCGTAGGCACCCAGTTCGAAACGGACCTGGTCGTTGCCCTTGCCGGTGGCGCCGTGGGAAATGGCGTCGGCACCGGTTTCGTTGGCGATCTCGATCAGGCGCTTGGCGATCAGCGGACGGGCGATGGAGGTACCCAGCAGGTACTCACCTTCATAGACAGTGTTGGCGCGAAACATCGGGAAAACGAAATCGCGGACGAACTCTTCGCGCAGGTCGTCAATGTAGATCTCTTTCACGCCCATGGCTTGCGCCTTGGCACGTGCAGGTTCGACCTCTTCACCCTGACCCAGGTCAGCGGTGAAGGTCACCACTTCACAGTTATAAGTATCCTGCAGCCACTTGAGGATCACCGAAGTGTCCAGGCCGCCGGAATACGCGAGAACGACCTTGTTTACGTCGGCCATGCCATCACTCCACGGGGTTGTACGGAAAGGCGACGATTCTACCGATCAAAACCGCGAAATTACAGGGGCGCGACAGCAAATGAAGATAAAGCGACAGATTATGTCGAGTGGGCGACCGATGGTCGCCTCTTATGAGGTCGCCGCCGGGTTGCTCGGCGCAGTGGCCTGGGGCGCCGGTTTCTCAGGCGTAGCCACGCGCTCAAGCTGAATATTCACACGACGGTTACGCGCACGGTTGGCGGCATTGGTGTTGGGCGCCAAGGGGTAGCTTTCGCCATGGAAGCGCATCGTGATCTGCGATTCCTGGATGCCGTTGGCCTTGAAGTAGTCCATCACCGCCAGGGCACGGCGGCGGGACACGTCGCGGTTGGTCAGACGGTTGCCACTGTTGTCCGAATGGCCGTTCAACTCGACATGATTGACCGTGGGATCGGCTTTCATGAAGGCCAGGATCACGGACAACTTCTTCTTTGCCGCCGCGTCCAGTTCAATGCCCCCACCGGGAAAGCCCACTTCGGTCTGTTTGACCTGGTCGTAATTCATGGGCAGCAGCTTGGTGGTGCACAGCTGATAATCGTTATAGGCCTTGTTGAACTTCACCGGCAGCAGGCGAATTTCCGAGTAACCACCTTCACGCCCGTAATGCCGCACCGTCGGGCTGCGCCCTTCGAGCAAGCCGGTGAACAGGCGACCGGCCTGGGCCTGGGAGCTATTGAACAGCACGTCGCCGCTGCCGACACGCACGGCCCCAAGGTTGATATCACCTCGGCCCGGTTGCCACGGCGCCGCAGCGGCCAACAGGGTTGCCGAGCCGGCGCCTAGGCTGCTGCCATAGGTTTTCAGACGAAACGTCGCCTGTTCGCCGGCCCGGCGTACGAATTCACCGGAACCGAAATCGGTGATCGGCTGGGTCAAGCGGCACTCGAACTGATCGCCCTCTACCTTCCACTCAATATTCTCCAGACGTGTCTGGAACGTGAGGGCCGCCGCAGGCAGGCTGGCGAACACACTGAGCAGGGCTAGATAATACTGGCGCACGGGAGGCTCCATGGGTTTCTACAACACTTCACAGCGTCATACATCGTTAAGGCATACCCGGAGATATCGGTAGCATCCGGCAAAACTTGATAGCGAGTGCCTGCAAGAGTCTTTTCCGGTAGCATTCCCACCAGATTGACCCGCCTGGAATCCCCAATGTCCGACCGCCTGACCCTGCTGCGTCCCGACGACTGGCATATTCATCTTCGCGATGGTGCTGCGTTACCCCAAACCGTGGCCGATGTGGCCCGCACGTTTGGCCGTGCCATCATCATGCCTAACCTGGTACCTCCGGTGCGCAATGCCGCAGAAGCCGACGCCTATCGCCAGCGCATCCTCGCTGCACGACCGGCCGGCAGCCGCTTCGAACCGTTGATGGTGCTCTACCTGACCGACCGCACCCAGCCTGAAGAAATCCGTGAAGCCAAGGCCAGCGGTTATGTGCACGCCGCCAAGCTGTACCCGGCAGGTGCGACCACCAACTCCGATTCCGGTGTAACCAGTATCGACAAGATCTTGCCGGCGATCGAAGCCATGGCGGAGGTCGGCATGCCATTGCTGATCCACGGGGAAGTCACCCGTGGCGACGTGGATGTGTTCGATCGCGAAAAAATCTTCATCGATGAACACATGCGGCGTGTGGTCGAGTTGTTCCCGACGCTCAAAGTGGTGTTTGAACACATCACCACCGCCGATGCCGTGCAGTTTGTCAGTGAGGCGTCGGCCAACGTGGGCGCGACCATCACCGCCCATCACCTGCTCTACAACCGCAACCACATGCTGGTGGGCGGGATTCGGCCGCACTTCTACTGCCTGCCGATCCTCAAGCGCAACACCCATCAGGTAGCCCTGCTGGATGCCGCCACCAGCGGCAGCCCGAAATTCTTCCTCGGTACCGACTCGGCGCCCCACGCCCAGCACGCCAAGGAAGCCGCATGCGGCTGCGCCGGCTGCTACACCGCGTTTGCCGCCATCGAGTTGTACGCCGAAGCATTCGAACAGCGTAACGCGCTGGACAAGCTCGAAGGTTTTGCCAGCCTCAACGGCCCGCGTTTCTACAGCCTGCCGGCGAATACCGACCGCATTACCCTGGTTCGTGAAGACTGGACCGCCCCTGCCAGCCTGCCCTTTGGCGAGCTGACCGTTATCCCGCTGCGCGCCGGTGAAACACTGCGCTGGCGCCTGCTGGAGGAAAGCAAGTGAGTGAAGATCATTACGACGACGAACAAGAGCACGGCGGTGGCGGCTCGCGTCATCCGATGGCCGAGCGTTTTCGCGGCTATCTGCCGGTCGTCATCGACGTAGAAACCGGTGGTTTCAACTGCGCCACCGATGCCTTGCTGGAAATTGCCGCAACCACCATCGGCATGGACGAACAAGGCTTTGTGTACCCGGAGCACACGCATTTCTTTCGCGTAGAACCCTTCGAAGGCACCAATATCGAAGCCGCTGCCCTGGAGTTCACCGGGATCAAGCTCGACCACCCCCTGCGCATGGCGGTGAGTGAAGAAGCGGCGCTGACCGATATCTTCCGTGGCGTGCGCAAGGCGTTGAAGGCCAATGGCTGCAAACGCGCAATCCTGGTCGGCCACAACAGCAGTTTCGACCTGGGTTTCCTGAACGCCGCCGTGGCGCGGCTGGACATGAAGCGCAACCCATTTCACCCGTTCTCCAGCTTCGACACCGCCACCCTTGCCGGCCTGGCCTACGGTCAGACCGTTCTGGCCAAAGCCTGCCAGGCAGCCGGTATCGACTTTGACGGGCGTGAAGCCCACTCGGCCCGCTACGACACCGAGAAGACCGCCGAGCTGTTCTGCGGCATCGTCAATCGCTGGAAACAGATGGGTGGCTGGGAAGACTTCAACGACTGAGCCCCGATGAGCATAGGTACCTACACAATTTTGTAGGTTGTCGCAGCAGACGCTAACCACGATGCGAAGCGAGCCGCTCTTGATCTTGATCTGCTTGTGATCTTGATCTCAGGCGCCCCGTTAAACCACGCTGGCCGAACGCAGGCTTGAATTCGTGGCCCACGGATTCAAGCCTGCGTTCGGGCACACCGAGCCTAAGCGAGGTGCCGAGTGGTGGGGCAAGAGCGTTTTGCTTACTTTTGTCTGGGCCGGCATTCCGGCTTTTCGAAAGTGAGCCGCCGTCAGGGCGGAACCCTAAGTGGCCGTTACCGCAGCAGTGGATATGCACACAATCCAACTGTGTTGACTGCCAGGCCGCCTTCGCGAGCAAGCCCGCTCCCACAGTT
>NZ_WKCD01000320.1:0-5689 GCF_021606625.1 Pseudomonas sp. PA-4-8C | reverse complement strand
GCGCTGGCTCATGCCACGCAGCAGACTGACCTGGATATCGGAGCGTTCTTCAACGCTGAGTTCGTGATAAGACATGGCAACACCCTACCGGAAAGGTCAGGTGTTGCACTCAGTTTTTGCCGCCGCCCTGGTATTAACGTTATGAACGCTCACAGCTTTATCCCCATTTATTACAAAAGTCAGACTCAGCAAAGCAGAAAAGCCCCTGAGGTCTTTCCTGCATGCGGTCAACAAAAGTTGTTTGTCGTTATCTTTAATCGATATCGGTAGTGCTGTTCTTTAAACTTCTTGTGCCGCCAGCTTCAACCATTGTTGTACCGGTGCATACGCCAGGATGTTGTCGACATATCCCTGCAGTTGTGCCGGTATGGCAATGCCATAACGACGGAAACGAAATACCACCGGAACAAACATGGCATCGACAATGCCGAAGTCGCCGCAGAGGAACTGCTTCGAACCGCTCAGCGCGCGCAGGTTGTTCCAGATATCGAACACGCGCATGACTTCTTCACGCGTCTGGGCGGTAAGCGTTTCAGGGGTATCACCGGTGTTCAGGCCGAACGACATCTGTGTGCGCAGGTGCGTGAAGCCGGAGTGCATCTCCGCCGCTGCGGCGCGCGCGAGTGCTTTGACCTGCGGGTCCTGGGGCCAGAGGTTGGCGCCAGGATAGGCGTCGGCAACGTATTCGCTGATGGCCAGGCTGTCGTTGATCACTATGCCATTGAGTAACAGTGCCGGGACTCGGCCAGAAGGCGAGTGTTCGAGGATTTGCTGGCGGGTGTCGCTCTGTTCCAGTTTCAGCTGAAGGGTTTCAAACGAAACGTCGGCTGTCACAAGAACCAGCCACGCACGAAATGACCATGACGACTTATTAAAATCCCCAATTACCAGTTTTGTAGACATCGCATCCCCTAGCTTGTTTTATGAAATAGGTGCTAAATTTAGCGACCTTTTTTTCATACGTATTGCACAAAACTGGACAATGGATGGACGGGATTCGCAGTGAAAAAGCCCCTCAAAAAGATAAGGATTTTGTTCAATTCTGGCGTATACCCGAAGGCGACTGCGAGTTGCTATCTGCGCGTTATAGCACCCAATCTTTCGGCCGACATTCACATGACAGATACGCTATCGGCGTTATAAGTAGCGGTGTTGAAAAGCTATTTTATCGCGGCAGTTACTACATGGGTGTCGCTGGCAGTGTGGTCACCATTACCCCTGGGGAGATCCACGACGGCTTGCCAGGCCACGATGAGGGCTGGATGTATCGAATGCTCTATATCGACCCCGAATGGGTCAATCGCGTAGTGTTTCAAGGGCGCTTTTCAGAGGATCATATTCATCTTTTTCAAACAGCTCTGAGCCAGGCCCCCGACTTCGCCCGCATCTTTTTGCATCAGCATCAACTCATTGAAAAATCCCCACCCAGCCTTGAGCGGGAAACTATCCTTCTGGATCTGGTGACAGAGCTTTTCGAGCGCAGCGGAGCGCCCATCGAACCAGTCAGTGCGGCTGAGCAGCACGCCGTGCAAAAGATCAAGAAGAAGCTCGAAGACGAGTTCGACAAACATCTGTCGCTGGAAGAGCTGGCGCAACTGGTGAACCTCGAGCCTCTTTACCTGATCCGGGTGTTCAAAAAAAGCGTTGGCATCTCCCCCCACAGCTATCAAATCCAGAAAAGAATCGCCCAGGTCCAAAAACTGCTGCGCACCGGGTCCAGTCTCGCAGAAGCGTCATTCACTTGCGGCTTCTTCGATCAAAGCCACATGACCCGGGCCTTCAAAAAAGTAGTCGGCATTACACCGGGCAGTTTCCGTAACAGCAGTGCCTGAGCCTGTAAGTGCCATCTTGGATGTTGATCTTGCCGTAGTGCTCGGCCTCACGTTTTAAGCGCGTTAAGCCGGCCAAAAAATGGCCTCGCGCAGCCGCATGCCGGTGGCTCACTTGCGCAGAAGCGGGCGGGTGGAGACTGCATTGGCTGACGAAACCGGCGCCGCGAGATCCTGAGTCGGGTGAAGGCCGTGAAGCGATGACCGGGCCATGCCTGACTGTCAGTCAGGTGCACTCCATTGCGTGGGCTGCAGCCCCCTTATCTGTATCGCCGTTGCGGGTGACTTCGGTGTTTGTCACGCCGATTTTCACGAGGGGGGATGCCGCAAAGCCTTGTAAGAGTAATTACAGCGATAGACTTACAGAACACCAGTCATAAATCTAAGGCGGAGCCACAGGCAAATCGGATCAATTTGGCTGTCATTAGCTCCCTCCAACGGGTCCAGAACGCGCAGTTCACTAGATGCCGCACATTTCCTACAAGATTCCAAGAAACGTCTGACTGGATCGCCATAACGTTTAAGTCGATTATCTGGACTGGTTCGCTGTCGTAGACAGCACTTGCCGAGGTGACATGGATCTTGAAGGTCACCACGCTATCCGTGTTGATCAGCTGTAGTTCGCAAAATATTCGGTAGCGCGGACAGTCGTCGACATTCTCGCCGACCGAATGCACCAACCCTCACTGTGACGGGAGCCTGCCGTCAGGTGGGGTCTCTACGTCACTTGCCAATCGCAGGAGACATGATGAAACTATCGCTTGCCTTATATGACGCGCTGACATCCATCAGTGTGCCAAATAACAAAGCTAAAGCTGTTGTAGATGCATGGGAGGACGATGTGAAAGATTTCGCTTCAATATCCGACTTAGAGCGTACCGAGTCGCACCTTCAGGGTTCGATCACTGCATTACGTACTGACCTCACCGCCTTGATTAAGGAGCAAGGCGCGGATTTGCGAACACTGGTCGAACGCCAAGCCAGTCAATTTCAAAGCTCAGTGTCAAAACTAGAATCAAACATAACGGTGCTTCGTTGGCAATTCTGGCTCCTGGTTCTCTGTTTTGGCTTCCCCATTTTGAAGAGCCTTTACGAGGTTTACGGGAAAGTCGTCACTTCTTGATCCATCGCGACACCCTCAGCCATCACTAACCAACCTGTGGCCTATTAGCTCTAAGACATCGGCCATGTCCGTGTCCTGATTCATACCTATTCAGCCCATGCGGGGAACACTCCCCGTACGGGCGACGTGTCTCTCCGCTTTGAGCTTTTTCGGAGAGACACACGAAACTCGTAAACCTCACCTCGCTGCAAACTCAACGGTTCAAACTGCCAGTCGTCTTCACAGAGTGCGCTTGGTATGAAGCTGTCTATCTAGAGCAACCTGCGAGCTTCGGCGACTTGGGCAGCCGCTTAGGCGACACCCTCGAAGCTGCCTATACATGCCTTTTCCCTCCGGTGTCGACAAGGATCAAATCGAAATCCTGAGCGAACGCCGATATCAAATTCTTCAGGCGAAAGCGTCCATCAGCAGCATGAAGCAGCAAACTTCCAAGCTGATTTATCGGATCATTCGAATGGATCAGGTCCGAAGACCCGCGTCGGCGCAGAACGCGCCTAGATTGGCGTCAACCGTGGTTTTCCCCGGCCCGCCTTTGGTTGAAACGACTGCAGCGACGTTCATTGGCCTTACCTCTGAATCGAAGGATTAGAGATGGCGTCATGCTAAGCGCGCTAAGCGTTTGGATTGCTGGGTCAAATCCCAAGCAAAAAAAAGCCTGTATCTCTACAGGCTTTTCTCTATCTGGCTCCACGACCTGGACTCGAATAAAAAAATAAGCTTTTATTTTACAATGAAATTATTCTGATTTTTAGTTTTAATATCCCTACGATTATCCTAATCAAGCCCGTATTTTTATTGGAGTTCTTTCGATACCCCATGAGCACGGCGGCAGCAAGCTTCTGAAGGTGGCATACGCAGGCCATACTTTGATGGATGAGGAAAACACATCCGAGTGACTGCTTTGGCTGTGGATTCAACCGGTACTACTACTACTACTACTACTACTACTACTACTACTACTACTACTACTACTACTACTACTACTACTACTACTACGAAAGCTACAGGCAACAGCCAGCACAGCTTATCAACGCCACCGCCAGAGTTGCCGCTCGGTGACTGCCATGCTGGCGTAACGCGTACTGATAAGCATGGCTGCGATGGGCGTCGTAGACTTATCGCCACGCAGCAATCGTCTCCCCAACGTGAAGGTGGTATCAACCACGATACACACCCGAAAGTATTCAGGCGATGTGACCGTGATCGTCCATGAAGCCGATCAACGCACCAGGCTACCAACGCCCACTACGCCGGTGACCAACTCAGTATCTACCGTGCCGGCCCAACCGAGGCACAATGCCCCCGCTATGAAGGCAGCGACAAAGGCTAGACCACCACCGCGCGGGGTGGGCAAGGTGTGAGAGCTACGGGAATTGGGAATATCCAGCAGGCTGCGCGACAGCGCATAACAGCGCAGCGCTGCAGTCATCAGCAACGAAGCGGCGGCGGCCGCGAACATCAACCACATCATGGTTGATCATCCAGCAAGGATCGAGAGGCCTATTCCAGGCCTTGACTAAGTGTGACAGGAAGTTTCCAACCAAGCAGTTGGCGGCTTTTGGTAATGTCGACCTGCAAAGAACCCAGCAGACGCTGACCAGGATCTCGCCGACCAACCATCACCGCCGCCAGCCTCAACATAGTCGCCGGGAGCGGAATCAGCCAGGCCGGCCGCCCGAGCGCCCGGACCAGTGCCCGCAATAGCTGGGTCAAAGATACGTCATCGCCGTCACTGACCAGGAATATCTGGTTGGCAGCTCGCTGATGATCAATGCAGGTCACAATCAAGTCGAACAGATTATCCAGCGCGACCAAGCTGCGCCAGTTATCGACGGCTCCTAGCGGCGAAGGCGGCTCGCGCTGAACCCAGCGCATCATGCTGTGGAAGTTGGCTTTGACGCCAGCCCCGTATACCAGCACCGGACGAATCACTACCACGTGCACACCGGTTGCAGACGCTAGCTCGAACAGCCCCTGCTCAGCCTCGTGCTTGGAGACCCCATACGGGTCCTGCGGTGCCGGAACGTCATCGGCGGTCAACGCCTTACCGGGCCGGCTAAGCTCGCCATTTACTTTGATCGAACTGATGAAGATGAACCGGCGAACGCCCGCTGCAGCGGCCTGACGTGCCAAGTCGAGGGTACCTTGGACATTGATCCGTCGAAATTCGTCAAGGCTGTTGTCGGCAGTTTCGTTCATCACATGCACACGTACTGCTGTGTGTATCACCACATGAACCCCGGCCAGGGCAGCTCCCCAGGCCATTTCGCTACTCAGCTCCCCGACCGTAAACGGCTCCACGCCCGCAGCCAATGCTCCGCCGCTGCTACGTAGCGCCGCGCGAACATCAAACACACCCGCATCAAGCAAAGATGCGGCAAAGTCCACTGCCAACAATGCCATTGGCACCGGTGACCAAAATTGCCCACCTACTCATCGACGCACACCTGGTTAGGACGTCACACAACTATGGCCGAACCCAACAGAGGAATGATTAGCTGCACCGCAGAGTCGAACGGCGAGGCTGTACGACCGCTCGCTTAGTGTTCTACCCAAAGGCGCAATGGCTTGCCATGCATCGTTGTCTAATGCCCGTGTGGTTGGTCAGCGGCCAAGTATACAGTTGTTAAGTCGTTGACTCGACAGAAAAATCCGGCGAGCGGGAGGGAGAAGTCACGGTCAACCTGCATCAGCGCACCTGCGATGCCCCCGCCCGAGTAACAGCACGGGCCTGGCC
>NZ_WKCD01000032.1:0-37046 GCF_021606625.1 Pseudomonas sp. PA-4-8C | reverse complement strand
ACAAGAGAGTATAAGTATATATAAGACAAACAATGAGGTTGAGAAGACGACAACGGCATATTTTTTTTTTTTTAAAAAAAGAAGAGGGCATACGAGAAACCAGCGACAGTCGGGGGGGCTGGGAGAGGTGTAAAAGAGAAAGCGGTGACGCCCCGGGCCCCCGCCTCTTTGGCAGCACGGGCGGTGTCGGCAGGGCGGTCACCGCCGATCCATGAATACACGCGGATTTTGTCGCGCACCTGGCCGCCCAGCAGATCGCTGACCGACACACCGAGGGCCTTGCCCTTGATGTCCCACAACGCCTGGTCGATGCCGGCGAGGGCGCTCATGTGCACCGCGCCGCCTCGGTAGAAGCCGCCGCGATAGAGCACGGTCCAGATATCTTCGATGTTGCGTGGGTCTTTGCCGATCAGGTAGTCGGACAGTTCTTCGACGGCAGCGGCCACCGTGTGAGCGCGGCCCTCGACCACAGGCTCACCCCAGCCGGTCACACCCTGGTCGGTTTCGACCTTGAGGAAGCACCAGCGCGGCGGAACGATAAAGGTCGTCAGTTTGGTGATTTTCATCTCTTGTCTCTCTTATAGATGCAGCGCCTGTGGGCGCGGAATGTGCTCTCAGCCGAGGGCTTTCCAGGCGGCGACATACGCCTGGGCACGGCTCGCAACCTGATCCACTGTCATGCCCGGCTTGAACAGCCCGGAACCCAATCCGAAGCCCTTGGCGCCGGCGTCGGTAAACACCTGCATGTTGTCCGGGGTGATGCCGCCCACCGGCAGCAGCAACGTGCCCGCCGGCAATACCGCCAGCCATGCCTTGATCACTGAAGGGCCCATTTGCTCGGCCGGGAACAGCTTCAACACATCGGCGCCTTCGGCCAGTGCGGCAAAGGCTTCGGTGGGCGTGGCTACCCCAGGGGACAAATACAGGCCCGCCGCTTTGGCCGCACGCAACACCTTGGCATCGCTGTGGGGCATGACGATCACCTGGCCTCCGGCCGCCTTGACCTGCTCGACCTGCTCAGGCGTCAACACCGTGCCAGCACCGATCAGGCAATCGGCGGGCAAGCTGTCGCGCAGGGTGCGGATGCTGGTGTAAGGGTCTGGCGAGTTGAGCGGCACTTCGATCACGCGAAAACCCGCGTCGTACAGCACTTGGCCGACCGCCTGGGCTTCGTCGGGGCGTAGGCCGCGCAGGATGGCGATCAAACCGTTTTGTGCGAGTGCTTGCTTGAGCATGTCAGGCCTCCAGTAAAGGTCGAGTAAGCCCGGCGGCTTGCGCCAGTTGCCACAGGCCACGCTCGGTGGCTTCTTGCGCCAGGCTGACGTGGACAAAGCCGCAAAGGGCGAGGGCGCGTTGATAGCGGGCGCAGAGTGGAGCAGCGCCGACCAGGATGATCGGCTGGTGTTTGGCGGAATCTGGCAGGCCGACGAGTTCATGGCCGATGAGCAAGCCGGACAGGTAATCGGGTTGCTGGTCGGGCGCCAGCTGCGCAGTGAGCCCAAGGGTACGGGCACTGAACAGGGTTGAGAGCACGCCACGCTGGCCGTCGTTGGACAGCGCCACGTGCACGCCTCGATCAAACGCCTCGGCCTGGAACTGTTCGCTGGCCTGTTGGGTGCGCCCCAGAATGCTGTGCTTGCTCAACACCGCAAACACTTCGCCGGTCATGAAGGTATCGAAATGGGTAATGCGGCCTTCCACCACCTCGACCCATTTGGAATGGCTGCCGGGCAGGCCGATCAGCACCTTGGGCCCAAGCCCTTGCAGTACGCCGAGCACTTGGGTTTCTTCGCCGCGCATCACATTGGGCAGCCCCACTTGCTCGATCACCCCCGGCACGATGTGCACCTGCACCCCGCGCAGGCTGCGTATGCCATGCAACGCCTGGCCAAGGCTGGCGACATCCACGGGCGTGCTGCGATAGGCCGCCTCGCTCCAACCCTGTGCGCTGCCGACCATGCCGCACGCGATCACTGGCAGCCTGGGCTGGGCGTCGAGCCAATCGCCGCAGGCGCTATCGAACGCCAGTTCAAAGCCGTCGGTGCACAGCACACCGGCAATTTCCCGAGGCTCTGTGGGCAAGTGCATGATGCCGGTAGCCAGCGAGCGCTGTTCCAGCACAACGCCCGCGGGGCCGAGTTTGTAAGCACGAAGGGAGCTGGTCCCCCAATCGAGCGCGATCAATTGCGCCTGCATCGCTTCACCTGAAATGAGTGGGTGCTGAAAAAAGCAGATGGGCGAATATAAACCTACGGCGCAGAACATCTCAATATATAAATATCAATCCCATATAATGAGACAAGGCAAGATAAATCCTACAACTCTTCCTGTTTTTACTTAGGGAAAGACGCGGGTTTAACGGGTAAGAACGCTTAAAAAATCGACAGGTCCAGCTCGCGCATCGCACCCATCCAAATGGCGTAATCGGTGTGGTCCTTGAGGTCATCACCGGTTTCCGGGTGCAGGAACACCACCAAACCATTGCGGTGCAGCGCCAGCCACGGCAATACCACGCCGATATATTCCGGCTCGAACGCCAGTTGGCAACTCCAATCCGGGTGCGGGCCCACCGGCCGCTCATGCACGCGGCCCATGCGCAACGGGAACAGCCTGGCGGCGTCTTCACAGAGCGTGCGCGCCTGCTCGATCGTACTGGCGTCGAAGTAGATATGGGCGTGGTAGCCCTTGATACGTTGCATGACTGACTCCGGTTCCACTGTGCGCCGATCCTAGACCGCAATCGACGGCAGGGCCAGCCCGGTCAACGACTGCGCACTGCTGGCCTGTTCCGCCACCAGCCACTCGACAAAGCGGTCCACCAACTGACCACGGCGTTTGCGCTGGGGCTGCACCACGTAATAGCCAAATCGCGACGTCACCGTGGGGCTGATCGGTCGGCACAACCAATTCTGCTCCAGCAGGTTATCCACCAGGTGGCGCCAGCCGATGGCGACACCCTGGCCGGCAATCGCGGCCTGGATCAGCAAGGTGTAGTTGTCGAAGCGCAATTGCCCAGGGGTCGGCGCAGCGGTGATACCCAGTTCGCGGAATACGCCGTTCCAGTCGAACCACTGGCTGTTGTTTTCCTGGCGCAGGTGCAGCAACGGGCAGCCTTGCAAGGTCTGCACCGTCAGGGGCGCAGCTTGCTCCTTGAGCCACTGCGGGCTGCACACCGGAAACACCTCCTCATTGAACAACCACAGGCTCTCGCCCTGCTTGAAACGGCCATCGCCGAACAACACCGCCACATCAATATCGCTGCGCAGAGTGGCGTGGTTGCGCTCACTGGTGACCAGGCTGACATCCACCTGCGGGTTGGCCTGGTGGAAGCGATGCAGGCGCGGCATCAGCCAATAGGCAGCGAAGGCGAAGTCAGTGGCGACTTGCAGCACTTCATGCTGGCTTTGTTGAGTAATGGCGCCGAGGCCCTGGTTGATGTTCTGCAGGCCGCCTTGCACATGCTCGAACAGCAGGGCGCCAGCGTCGGTCAGTTCAATGCCGCGATAAATGCGGTCAAACAGGCGGATCGCCAGTTGCTCTTCGAGGCGTTTGATCTGCTGGCTGACCGCCGGTTGGGTGGTGCCCAGTTCCATCGCGGCAGCGGTGAAACTGCGATGGCGTGCCGCTGCCTCAAAGGCGCGCAGCAAATCGAGAGAGAGGTCACCCAGCGCTTCATACATAAGCTCAACTTATCCTAGTCATTGCCGCGCATGGGCTTTACCCATGTATTGATGGACCGCATGCTCATTCGCATAAACACCGCCTATGGAATGCCGAGAAACCATGAAGCGCAAGAACATTCTTTTCATCATGGCCGATCAGATGGCCGCGCCGATGCTGCCGTTCTACGGGCCTTCCCCGATCAAGCTGCCCAACCTCAGCCGCCTGGCGGCACAAGGTGTGGTGTTCGACGCCGCCTATTGCAACAGCCCATTGTGCGCACCGTCGCGCTTCACCTTGGTAAGTGGCCAATTGCCGAGCAAGATCGGCGCCTACGACAACGCCGCCGATTTCCCCGCCGATGTACCGACCTATGCCCACTACCTGCGTCGCCTCGGCTACCGCACTGCGCTGTCGGGCAAGATGCACTTCTGCGGCCCCGACCAGTTGCACGGCTATGAGGAACGCCTGACCAGCGACATCTACCCCGCCGACTATGGCTGGGCGGTGAACTGGGACGAACCAGACGTACGCCCTACCTGGTATCACAACATGTCCTCGGTACTGCAAGCCGGCCCGTGTGTGCGCACCAACCAGCTGGATTTCGACGAAGAGGTGGTGTTCAAGGCTCAGCAATATCTGTTTGATCACATCCGCGAGGAGCGCGACCAGCCGTTCTGCCTGACCGTGTCGATGACCCATCCCCACGACCCGTACACCATTCCCAAGCCGTTCTGGGACCTGTACGCCGACACCGAGATTCCAATGCCCGCGACGCCGCCCCAGGCCGACCTTGACCCGCATTCCCAGCGGCTGCTCAAGGTCTATGACTTGTGGGACAAACCGCTGCCGGTGGATAAGATCCGCGACGCCCGCCGCGCCTACTTCGGTGCCTGCAGCTACATCGACAGCAACGTCGGCAAGCTGCTGCAGACCCTGGAAGACACCGGCCTGGCCGCCGACACCCTGATCATTTTCTCCGGCGACCACGGCGACATGCTTGGCGAGCGCGGCCTCTGGTACAAAATGCACTGGTTTGAAATGGCCGCCCGCGTGCCGCTGCTGGTCAGTGCGCCGGGGCAGTTCGCCGCTGGCCGCGTCACCCAGGCCGTGTCGACCGCCGACTTGTTGCCGACCCTGGTGGAATTGGCCGGTGGCGAACTGGACCCGCACTTGCCGCTGGACGGCCGCTCACTGGTCCCGCACTTGCAAGGGCAGGGCGGGCATGACGAAGTGTTTGGCGAATACATGGCCGAAGGCACCATAAGCCCGTTGATGATGATTCGCCGGGGCGCCTACAAATTCATCTACAGCGAAGACGACCCTTGCTTGTTGTTCGATGTGCACAACGACCCGCGCGAGCAGGAAAACCTCAGCCAGTGCGCCGAACATCGTCCGTTGTTCGAGGCGTTCTTGCGTGAAGCGCGGGCTAAATGGGACATCCCGGCGATCCATCAACAGGTGCTCGCCAGCCAACGCCGTCGCCGCCTGGTGTTTGAAGCGCTGACCCAAGGCAAACTCAAGAGCTGGGATCACCAGCCACTGGTAGACGCCAGTCAGCAGTACATGCGCAACCATATCGACCTTGATGACCTGGAGCGCAAGGCACGTTTTCCACAACCCTGCCAAAACCAATAAGTAGACAGAGGGAAGGCCATGCAAAAGTTGACCGTGGTACTGAGTTTGGTGGTGCTCAGCAGCGCCCAGGTGTACGCAGACACTCGCTGCGAAACGGTGAAGATGGCCGATCCAGGCTGGAGCGACATTGCCGCCACCAACGCCATCACCAGTTTCTTGCTGACGGGCATGGGCTACCAACCCAAGGTCGACACCTTGGCGGTGCCGATCACCTTCGGCGGGCTGAAAGACGGCCAGGTGGATGTCTTCCTCGGCAACTGGATGCCGGCGCAGCAAGGCTTCTACGACAAGTTCGTGGCCAACGGCGATGTGGTGCAACTGGCGAAGAACCTGGAGGGCACCGAGTTCACCCTCGCGGTGCCGGACTATGTGTGGGAAGCCGGGGTGCATGACTTCGCCGACCTGAACAAGTTTGCCGACAAGTTCGACAAGAAGATCTACGGCATTGGCTCCGGCGCGCCGGCCAATATCTCCTTGCAGGAGATCATCAAGAAAAATGACTTCGACCTGGGGCAATGGAAGCTGATCGAGTCCAGCGAACAAGCGATGCTCGCAGAGGTCTCGCGAGCGGTGAAGAAACAGCGTTTCATCACCTTCCTCGGCTGGACCCCACACCCGATGAACGTGCAACTGAAAATGCGTTACCTCAAAGGCGGCGAGCAGTACTTTGGCGCTACCGGCAGCGTGTATACCCTGACCCGCAAGGGTTACGCACAAGCCTGCCCCAATGTCGGGAAACTGCTGACCAACCTGAGTTTCACCCAGGCCATGGAGAACAGCATCATGGCCGACGTGGCCAACAACAAGGTCAGCAATGCGCAGGCGGCGAAGGCGTGGATCAAGGCCAACCCGGCGGTGCTGGACCAGTGGCTGGAGGGCGTGAAAACCCTGGATGGCCAGGAGGCGTTGCCGGCGGTAAAGGCCAAACTCTGACGCTTGCCGCTGCCCCCTGTGGGAACTGGCTTGCCTGCGATAGCATCACCCCGGTATGCCTGTCGCACCGAGGCGCCAGCATCGCAGGCAACCCAGCTCCCACACGTACCCATGCATATTGATACTCTTGCCAAAACCCTTTACCCGAGCCTGCGATGCCCCGGCCCACCCGCCATACACTCTTGCCCTTCCTGCGCTGGCTGCCGCGCCAAACCCGCGCCAGCGTCGGCCGGGATGCCATCGTCGGCCTCAGCGGCGCGGTGCTTGCGCTGCCGCAGTCAATTGCCTACGCATTGATCGCAGGTCTCCCACCCGAATACGGGCTCTACGCCGCCATCATTCCGGTATTGATCGCTTGCCTGTGGGGCTCGTCCTGGCACCTGATCTGCGGGCCCACGGCCGCCATCTCCATCGTGCTTTACGCCAGCGTCAGCCCATTGGCCGTGCCCGGCTCCCAGGACTACATCACCCTCATTCTGTTGCTGACCCTCCTCGCGGGCGTATTCCAGTGGTTGCTCGGCCTGCTGCGCTTCGGCGCCCTGGTGAACTTTGTCTCCCATTCGGTGGTGCTGGGTTTCACCCTGGGCGCCGCTGTGGTGATTGCCCTGGGGCAACTGCCCAACCTGCTCGGGTTGGATTTGCCCAGCCAGGCCACGGCCATCAACGGTCTACTGGCGCTGATCGATCATCGTGGCGAGTGGGATCAGGCATCCCTGGCCCTGGGGCTGGGGACGTTGCTGGCAGGCATGTTGCTCAAGTACCTGGTGCCACGCTGGCCCACACTGTTGATAGCCTTGGTGCTGGGCAGCCTGGTGGCATGGTTGTGGCCGGCGATGTTCGGGCATGTGGCGCGGGTCAGTTCGTTCATCGGCAAACTGCCGCCGTTCAGCCCGTTGCCGATGGACCTGGACCTGGTGCTGCGCCTGCTGCCCAGTGCCGTGGCTGTGGGCATGCTGGGGTTGGTGACCAGCCTGTCGATTGCCCGCTCGCTGTCGGCCCGCTCGCAACAACTGCTCGACGCCAACCAGGAAGTTCGCGCCCAGGGTTTATCCAACATCGTCGGCGGATTTTTTTCCGGCTACCTGTCAGCCGGATCATTCACCCGCTCGGGCCTCAGTTACGAGGCGGGCGCCTGTTCGCCGCTGGCGGGGGTGTTTTCGGCCCTGTGGGTGGCGTTATTCGCGTTATTTGGCGCAGCGTTGATCGCGCATATTCCGATCCCGAGCATGGCGGCGAGCATCCTGCTGATTTGCTGGGGGCTGGTGGACCACCGCGGCATTCGCGCGCTGTTCCGGGTCAGCCGTGCCGAATTCGTGGTGATGAGCCTGACCTGCGTCGCCACCTTATTGTTGGAGCTGCAAACGGCCATCTATGCCGGGGTGCTGGCGTCGCTGTTTTTCTACCTCAAGCGCACGTCGCAGCCACGGGTTCAACACTGGCGCGACGGTGAGGCGGATGTGTTGCGGGTGGGCGGCTCGATCTTTTTTGGCGCCAGCCATTACCTGCAAGTGCGCCTGCAGCGCTTGCAGGGCGAGCGGGTGGTGATCGAGGCGCAGCAGATCAACTTTATCGACTATTCCGGGGTGGAGATGCTGCATCAGGAGGCGCGCCGGTTGGCGGGGTTGGGGCGTAGCTTGACGTTGCGTGGGGCCAGGCCGCAGGTGGTTGATGAGCTGAAAAAGCTCGACGGGCCCGATAACTGCCCCATCGACTTTGAAGACTGAACCCGATCAAAACTGTGGGAGCTGGCTTGCCTGCGATAGCGGTGGGTCAGCCAGCACATGGGTAACTGACCTATTGCTATCGCAGGCAAGCCAGCTCCCACATTAACGGTGCCCACATCAGAGTGTGGAATCAGGCCAATTGCCGGCGCAGTTCGGCCAGTACGGGGCCCGAATCCGGACGCACGCCGCGCCACAGCAAGAAGGCTTCCGCCGCTTGCTCCACCAGCATGCCCAGGCCATCCATCGCCACCGCCGCGCCTTGCTCGCTCGCCCAGCGGCAGAATGCAGTGGGTTCCTTGGCGTACATCATGTCGTAGCAGAAGGTCTTGCCCGACTCGATCAGGCTGCCGGCAATCGGCGGTACATCGCCTGACAGGCTGGCCGACGTGGCATTGATGATCACGTCCACCGGCTCACGCAACCAGTCGAAACCACTGGCAGACACCGGGCCCAGGTCATCGAACAGCTCAGCCAGCCGCTCGGCCTTTTCCACGGTGCGGTTGGCGATGATCAACGACGAGGGTTGCTGCGCCAGCAACGGCTCCAGCGCACCGCGCACCGCGCCACCGGCGCCCAATAACAGAATGCGTTTGCCTTGCAGGGCCAGCCCGGCATTGACCGTCAAGTCGCGCACCAGGCCCCCGCCGTCGGTGTTGTCGCCCAACAACGTGCCGTCAGCCAATTTGCTCAAAGTGTTCACGGCACCGGCGCGCTGGGCTCGTTCGGTGAGGGTATTGGCCAAACGGTAGGCCTCCTCCTTGAACGGCACGGTCACGTTGGCACCACGACCTTGTTGGAAAAACTCACGGGCACAGGCGGTGAAGTCCTCCAACGGCGCGAGCATCGTGCTGTAGTCCAACTGCTCGCCGGTCTGGGCGGCGAACAGACGGTGAATCAGCGGCGATTTGCTGTGGCCGATGGGGTTGCCGAACACGACATAACGGTCCATCACACCGCCGCCTTGGGCGCGGCAACGCCGAGCCAGTCACGGTCTTGCAGGAAATAGTCGGTAAGGCGCGCCTCTTCGCTGCCAGCTTCGGCCTTCCAGTCGTAGCTCCAGCGTACCTGGGGTGGCAGCGACATCAAGATCGACTCCGTACGCCCGCCCGATTGCAGGCCGAACAGCGTGCCACGGTCATAGACCAAGTTGAACTCAACGTAGCGGCCCCGGCGGAACTCCTGGAACTGGCGCTGTTGCTCGGTGTACGCCATGGCCTTGCGACGCTGCACAATCGGCAGGTAGGCGTCGATGTAGGCATCGCCGATGGCGCGGATGAAGGCGAAGCAGGTGTCGAAGCCCCACTCGTTCAAGTCATCGAAGAACAACCCACCGATGCCACGGGGCTCGTTGCGATGTTTGATGTGGAAGTAGGTGTCACACCAGGCCTTGTAGCGTGCGTACACATCCGGGCCAAACGGCGCACAGGCCTGCTCGGCCACGCGGTGCCAGTGAATGCAGTCTTCTTCATTGCCGTAATACGGGGTGAGATCGAAGCCACCCCCGAACCACCACACCGGTTCTTCGCCTTCTTTTTCAGCGATGAAAAACCGCACATTGGCGTGGGAAGTCGGTACATGCGGGTTATGCGGATGGATCACCAGTGACACGCCAAGCGCTTCAAACCCACGGCCGGCCAGCTCGGGGCGATGGGCACTGGCAGACGGTGGTAAACCGCTGCCGAACACGTGGGAAAAGTTGACGCCGCCTTTTTCGATCACCGAACCGTTTTCCATCACACGGGTGCGACCGCCACCGCCGGCTGGCCGGGTCCAGGCGTCTTCGATAAAGCGAGTGTCCGTCTCGAAGGTTTCCAGGGCGCTGCAAATGCGGTCTTGCAGGTCAAGCAGGTAGGCTTTAACGGCCTCGGTGCGGGTAGTCATGGCATCACCTTGAATCGGGCAAAGCTACGCGAGGCCCATGGGGCGTCGGCGGCAAATGGGCGCACAGGATACCACTGCGCTTAGATGCCACTGCACTTAGGTGCGCGGCAGTTGACGAAGATCAAGCTTAGGAGTCCGATAGGGGGCTACGCAGATTCGAACCCAAGGAGAAGTGCAGATGGCCAAACGTATCCAGTTCAGCGCCCATGGCGGCCCCGACGTACTTGAATATGTGGACTACACGCCAGCGGAACCTGGCCCACAGCAGGTTCGGGTGCGCAACGAGGCGATCGGCCTGAACTTCATCGACACCTACTTCCGCAGTGGCCTCTATGCGCCGCCGGCCCTGCCATCGGGTCTGGGTGCGGAAGGTGCTGGCGTAGTCGATGCCGTTGGCAGTGAAGTCAGCCAATTCAAAGTCGGCGACCGTGTGGCCTACGGCAGCGGCCCGCTGGGTGCCTACAGCGAGTCGCACGTGTTGCCCGCCGCCAACCTGGTGCACCTGCCGGATGAGATCAGCTTTGAACAGGCCGCCGGTGCCATGCTCAAAGGCCTGACCGTGCAGTACCTGCTGCGCCAGACCTATGAGCTCAAAGGCGGTGAAACCATTTTGTTCCACGCCGCCGCCGGTGGCGTGGGTTCCCTGGCCTGCCAATGGGCCAAGGCTCTGGGGGTGAAGTTGATCGGCACGGTCAGTTCGCCGGAAAAAGCCGCCCTGGCCAAATCCCTCGGCGCCTGGGAAACCATCGACTACAGCAAGGAAGATGTCGCACAACGCGTACTGGAATTAACTGACGGCAAGAAATGCCCGGTGGTGTACGACGGCGTCGGCAAGGACACCTGGCTGACCTCACTCGACAGCGTGGCGCCACGGGGTCTGGTGGTGAGCTTCGGCAACGCGTCGGGTGCGGTGGATGGGGTGAACCTGGGGATTCTGTCGGCGAAGGGTTCGCTGTACGTCACCCGGCCGACTTTGGCGACCTATGCAAACAATCCGGCGAACCTGCAGGCGATGGCGGACGATCTGTTTTCGATGATCAAGAGTGGCAAGGTACGCATTGATATCAACCAGCGCTACTCGCTGGCGGAGGCGGCCAAGGCGCAGACGGAGTTGTCGGGGCGGCGCACGACTGGATCGACCATCCTGCTGCCTTAAGATCGTACCCACGCTCTGCGTGGGAATGCATACCGTGACGCTCTGCGTCACAAGCGGACCCAGAGCGTCCAATGCGGCGTTCCCACGCAGAGCGTGGGAACGAGCTGCACCTACGAGGGGCGCACCACATCACCCGTCACCAGATCCCGAATCAGGCTCGGGTTCTTGCGCCCACCCAAGGCGCCGCCCAACACCAGGTCCACTTGCCCGCGAAAATACTGCTCCACGCGAATGCGCGTGCGGGCTGCCGGGCGGCCCTGAGGGTTGGCCGAGGTGGAAATCAACGGGCCGACCTCGGCGCACAAATCTCTCACCAACGGATGATCACTGACCCGCAGCGCTACGGTGTCGTGCACACCCGTGACCCATTCGGGCAGCAAGTCTTGATGGGGCACCAGCCAGGTATTCGGCCCTGGCCAGGTGCTGGCCATGCGTTCGACCCACGTGTCCGGGAAATCCTCAAACAGAAAGTCGAACTGACGAATATTGTCCGCCACCAGGATCAGGCCTTTGTCGACCGAGCGGTTCTTGATCGCCAACAGCCGATCCACTGCTTCTTCGTTCCACGGGTCGCAGCCCAGGCCCCAGACCGCTTCGGTCGGATAGGCGATCACTGCGCCTGCGCGAATTTCCCGTGCGGCTTCCAGCACACGCCACCTGTTGACCATTGTTAACTCTCCGGACTAAAGCTCTGGGCAGTTTACCGATCTTCGTTACAAAACCTAGCGCCAAAAACGGGCCACTACCAAAGCGGACACCGCGCCAGCCAGCGCCCGCTTTCGCAAATCACCTGGCCCTCCAACTCCAGCTCCGTCAGGGTGGCCAGTACTTGTGACAACGGCCGACCGCTGGCAATCGCCAAGGCTTCGCTGCTATGCGGTGCCGCGTGCAGTAGCGCCACCAGCGGATGGGTTACGGGCACCGGTGCCGCATGGGACAACCGCTGCCAACCACGCAAGCCTTCAAGTATGTGCTCGATGGTTTCCACCAACACCGCGCCATCACGGATCAGTTGATGACAGCCTTTGGCGGCGGGGTGGTGAATGGAACCCGGAATCGCATACACCTCGCGCCCTTGCTCCGCCGCCAGGCGTGCGGTGATCAGCGAGCCGCTGGCGATACTGGCCTCCACCACCAGTACGCCTAACGACAACCCGCTGATGATCCGGTTGCGCCGTGGGAAATTACCGGCCTGGGGCGCGGTATCCAGCGGAAACTCGGAAACCACGGCGCTGCCTTGGGCGATCATCGCCGCAGCAAGCTTGCGATGGCGCTGTGGATAAAAATTTTCCAGGCCAGTGCCAAGCACGCCGATGGTATGGCCGCCCACGTCCAATGCCGCCTGGTGCGCCGCGCCATCAATGCCCACCGCCAGCCCACTGGTGATGACAAAACCGGCGCTCGCCAGGCTGCGGGAAAAGGCCGCTGCCGTGTCCATGCCCGGGCGCGAGGCACGCCGGCTACCGACCATGGCCAACTGTGGTTTTTCCAGAATATCGGGGTCGCCCGCAACGAATAACAACGGCGGCGCATCGTCGATCTGCGCGAGCAACGCCGGGTAATCCGGTTGGTCCCACATCAGCAAATGCTGGGCCGGGCGCGCCAGCCAGGCCAACGCCTCACTGGCACCGTCACGGACTTTGGGGCTACGTCGGGCCTCTGCGCTGATGGCGGGCAAACCGAGAGAACGCCAGGCACTTGCGGGAGCACTCAGGGCCTTGGAAGCGCAACCAAAGGCATCGATCAACACGTGAAAACGCTTGGGCCCCAGTTCTGGCAGCCTGTGCAAGCGTAGCCGGGCTTCCAGCTCTGCCGGGGAAATATCGCTACTGTTTATCGGATTCATATGATCATCCTTGACCGGAACAAGCTGTGGATAACTCTGTTGGTAACTTATTTAGCAGGCTATTTATTGCGCTTGATCAGCCGTCTCGAAACGGTCTTGCACGGCCAACGACCGTGAAGCACTGAGCACCAGGGCATAGCTGAGCTTTTCATAGGTGCGAAACACCAGCAGGGTGCCGGCTCGCTCATCCGGGAGGGGAGTGGGCGTACCGGTGAGGGCGTCTCGCACGATGGCGCCAGCCTTGATCACTGTGAGCAGTTGGCCTTCCACCAAGCCATCGCGGCGGCCCTTGTTGAGGGTCACAGCGTCGAGCACGCCAATCTGCGTGACGCCCTTGGGGATGTCGATGATATGCCCTGTAATCAAGGGTGCAGGTTTGCAGGGTTCCAGGCTGGCCAAAGCAACGGGAGGCTCGGCGCGCAACAAACGGTCGCCTGGGCGAATTTCCTGGGTCACCCGTTGCACTGCCAGGGTGGTGAGGCTGTCGGCAAGCACAAAGCGCGCAGTGCCGATGTCGTCGGCATTGATGCCCAACAGCTCTTGGGTATGGGGGTCGGTGTAGGCCTTGCCCCGCCGAAATATCCCGTAGCTTGGCTGGGCCGGGTCCAGATGCCCGCGCGCATGCACACGCTCGTCGTTGGCACCCAGAACGCGCCCGCCTTGCGCCGCAATAATGTAAGGCGCGTTGTCCAGGTCGTGGGGGGAGTCAAAAATACGGTTGTGCAGTAAAAAATGCTGGATGGCCTGTTGCGCGGCCTGATCCAGACGCTCAGTGGGTTGCACAATCAATGCCGTGGCGAACGGAGCCCACAGCAGCAAGACGAGTAGCGATTTCCTCATGGGGTGAATCTCCTTTATTATGTGCGTTCGCGTGAAATGCCATGGCCTTCGCGGCTTCCGAGCGTTTCACACCGGCCGTATGGGTCCATCCCACCGCCGATTTGTCTCTTCCTCACATGTGCAGCAATTACGCTTATGGCTATTTTGAACATCCTCGAATTTCCCGACTCGCGCCTGCGCACGATCGCCAAGCCGGTGGCCGTAGTGGACGACAAGGTTCGTCAGTTGGTCGATGACATGTTTGAAACAATGTATGAAGCCCCGGGCATCGGCCTCGCCGCGACCCAGGTCAACGTGCATCTGCGCGTCGTGGTCATGGACCTGTCGGAAGACCGCAGCGAACCTCGGGTGTACATCAACCCTGAGTTCGAACCGCTGACCGAAGAGATGGGCGAATACCAGGAAGGCTGCCTGTCGGTGCCGGAGTTCTACGAGAATGTGGAACGCCCGCTACGCGTGAAGATCAAGGCGCTGGACCGTGACGGCAAGCCTTTCGAGCTGATTGCCGAAGGCCTGCTGGCGGTGTGCATCCAGCATGAATGCGACCACCTCAACGGCAAGCTGTTCGTCGATTACCTGTCCACGCTCAAGCGTGACCGCATCAAGAAGAAGCTGGAAAAAAAGCATCGCCAGCAAGCCTGATGCCCTTCTTCCAAAGGCTTGCTGCGGCAAGCCTTTTTCTTTTGTGACTGTTTTTAACCGAGAACTCCCATGACCGAGCCATTGCGCATTGTTTTTGCCGGCACTCCTGAATTTGCCGCCGAACACCTCAAGGCGCTGCTTGCCAGCCCTTATGACCTCGTCGCGGTGTACACCCAGCCGGATCGCCCGGCCGGTCGCGGGCAAAAACTGATGCCGAGTGCGGTCAAGCAGTTGGCGCTGGAGCACAACATTCCTGTGCTGCAGCCGCCGACCCTGCGTAACGCCGAGGCCCAGGCCGAACTGGCCGCGCTGAAGCCGGACCTGCTGGTGGTGGTGGCCTACGGCTTGATCCTGCCCCAGGCTGTGCTGGATATCCCGCGCCTGGGTTGCATCAACAGCCATGCTTCACTGCTGCCACGCTGGCGCGGTGCGGCGCCGATTCAACGCGCCGTTGAAGCAGGCGACAGCGAGAGCGGCGTGACCGTGATGCGCATGGAAGCCGGCCTGGATACTGGGCCGATGCTGCTCAAGGTCACCACACCGATCACCGCCCAGGACACCGGCGGCAGCCTGCACGACCGCCTCGCTGAGCTAGGCCCGCCCGCTGTGATCCAGGCCATCGCCGGCCTCGCTGCCGGCACCCTGGAAGGTGAAGTCCAAGACGACAGCCTGGCCACCTACGCCCATAAGCTGAACAAGGACGAAGCGCGCATTGACTGGAGCCGCCCGGCCCTGGAGCTGGAGCGCCTGGTACGTGCCTTCAACCCATGGCCGATCTGCCACAGCACCCTCAACGGCGAAGCCTTGAAAGTGTTGGCCGCGACCCTGGCCGATGGCACAGGCGCTCCCGGCGAGATCATCGGCGCCAGCAAAGACGGTCTGTTGGTGGCTTGCGGTGAACAGGCGCTGTGCCTGACGCGTCTGCAATTGCCCGGCGGCAAGGCGCTGAACTTCAGCGATTTGTTCAACAGCCGTCGTGAGAAATTCGCCTTGGGCACCACGCTTGGGGTGGTCACTCAATGAACCCACGTCTGGCCGCCGCCAAGGCTCTTGCCGCCGTCCTCAACGGCAAGGCTTCGCTGAACAGTTCGCTGCCGACGCAGTTGGATAAAGTTGAAGACCGCGACCGGGGGTTTACCCAGGACCTGGCCTTTGGCACCGCCCGTTGGCAGCCACGGTTGTCTGCGCTGGCCGCCAAGCTGCTGCAAAAACCGTTCAAAGCGGCGGACGCGGATGTCGAGGCGCTGTTGCTAGTGGGTCTCTACCAATTGCTCTACACCCGCGTGCCCGCCCACGCGGCCATCGGTGAAACCGTCGGTTGCGCCGACAAGTTGAAAAAGCCCTGGGCCAAGGCCCTGCTCAATGCCGTGCTGCGCCGCGCCCAGCGCGAAAGCGAAGCCCTGCTGGCCGAGCTGGAACATGATCCGGTGGTGCGCACCGCCCACCCGCGTTGGCTGCAAAAATCCCTGAAGGCCTTTTGGCCTGAGCAATGGGAAGCCATCTGCGCAGCCAACAACGCGCACCCGCCGATGATCCTACGGGTCAACCGTCGTCACCACAGCCGTGACGCGTATTTGCAGTTACTGGCGGACGCTGGCATCAACGCCACGCCCTGTGTGTACAGCACGGACGGCATCGTGCTCGAAGCGGCTGCCGATGTGCGTAGCCTGCCGGGCTTTGCCGAAGGTTGGATCAGTGTGCAGGACGAAGCCGCGCAGTTGGCCGCCGACTTGCTCGACCTCGCCCCCGGCCAGCGCGTACTCGATGCCTGCTGCGCGCCCGGCGGTAAGACCTGCCACATCCTCGAAGTGGAAAAAGACCTGGCTGGTGTAGTCGCGGTGGACCTTGAAGCCAAGCGCCTGGTGCGCGTGCGGGAAAACCTCACGCGCCTGGGCTTGAGCGCCGAGCTGATCGCCGCGGATGGCCGCGACACCGCCGCCTGGTGGGACGGCAAGCCCTTCCAGCGCATCCTGCTGGACGCCCCTTGCTCGGCCACCGGCGTGATCCGCCGTCATCCGGACATCAAGCTGACCCGCCAGCCCGACGACATCGCCGCCTTGGCGGTGCTGCAAGGCGAACTGCTCGACGCGCTTTGGCCCACCTTGGAAGTCGGCGGCATCCTGCTTTACGCCACCTGCTCCACCTTGCCCACCGAAAATACCGAGGTCATCCAAGCCTTCCTCGCCCGCACCAGCGGCGCGCGTGAGCTGGACCTCGCTACCACGGCCGGCATCAAGCAGCCCCACGGTCGCCAACTGCTCGCGCAGGAAGGCGGGCACGATGGCTTCTACTACGCCAAACTGATCAAGATCGCCGCCGCGCGCGGCTGAATGGTTTTAAGGGAGTGACCGGATGAAAATCATCATCCTTGGAGCAGGGCAGGTCGGTGGCACGCTGGCCGAACATTTGGCCGGTGAAGCCAACGACATCACCGTGGTCGACACCGATTCCGAGCGTTTGCGCGACCTGGGCGACCGTCTGGACATCCGTACGGTGCAAGGCCGCGCGTCGTTTCCGACGGTGCTGCGCCAGGCCGGTGCCGACGATGCCGACATGCTGGTGGCCGTGACCAACAGCGACGAGACCAACATGGTCGCCTGCCAGGTCGCCCACACCCTGTTCCACACCCCGACCAAGATCGCTCGGGTACGCGAAGCGGCGTACCTGACCCGCGCCGGTCTGTTCGATAACGACGCCATTCCGGTGGACGTACTGATCAGCCCGGAACAGGTGGTGACCCACTACATCAAGCGCCTGATCGAAATTCCAGGTGCGCTTCAGGTGATCGACTTCGCCGAAGGCAAAGCACAACTGGTGGCCGTGAAGGCTTATTACGGCGGGCCGCTGGTGGGCCAGCAACTGCGCCAGCTGCGCGAGCACATGCCGAACGTGGAAACCCGCGTGGCCGCGATTTTCCGCCGTGACCGGCCGATCCTGCCCCAGGGCGATACGGTGATCGAGGCTGACGATGAAGTGTTTTTTATCGCCGCCAAGGCGAACATTCGCGCGGTCATGAGCGAAATGCGCAGGCTCGACGAAAGCTACAAACGTATCGTCATCGCCGGCGGTGGGCAGATCGGCGAGCGTTTGGCCGAAGCCATCGAAAGCCGCTACCAGGTGAAGATCATCGAGATGAGCCCGACGCGTTGCCGGCATTTGTCCGACACCCTCGACAGCACTGTTGTACTGCAAGGCAGCGCCTCGGACCGTGACCTGCTGATGGAAGAGAACATCGCCGACGCCGACATCTTCCTGGCCCTGACCAACGATGATGAAGCCAATATCATGTCGTCCTTGCTGGCCAAGCGGTTGGGAGCGAAGAAGGTGATGACCATCATCAACAACCCGGCCTATGTGGACCTGATCCAGGGCGGCGATATCGACATTGCCATCAGCCCGCAGTTGGCGACCATTGGCACCTTGCTTGCCCACGTACGCCGCGGCGACATTGTCAGTGTGCACTCGTTGCGCCGGGGTGCTGCGGAGGCCATCGAGGCGATTGCCCACGGTGACTCGAAGTCCAGCAAAGTGATTGGCAAGGCCATCCGCGATATCGGCCTGCCGCCGGGCACCACCATTGGCGCGATCATTCGCGATGAAGAAGTGATCATTGCCCACGACGACACGGTGATCGCCACCGGAGACCATGTGATTTTGTTCCTTGTGGATAAAAAACATATCCGCGATGTGGAGAAGCTGTTCCACGTGGGGTTGAGCTTTTTCTGATCAAGGAGTGAACCGATGCTGGAGTCCCTGGAAAAAATGCTCGCCAAGGGCGTGGACAATTCGCTGCTGCGCTTTGGCCTGGGCAAGGGTTATCTGGACCTGAAGAACAACGCCAAGGCGGCCGAGCATTTGCAGCGATGCGTCGAGTTCGATCCTAAGTATTCGGCGGCGTGGAAGTTGTTGGGCAAGGCGCATCAGGCGCAGGGTGACAGTGCCTCAGCACGACAGGCGTGGGAAAAAGGCATAGAGGCGGCCTTGGCACACGGCGACAAACAGGCCGAAAAAGAGATGGCAGTGTTCCTGAAAAAACTCGACCGCCAGGCTTGAAACAATCCCCTGTGGGAGCTGGCTTGCCTGCGATGGCAGCACCTCGGTCTATCAGTTAAACCGAGGTGATGCCATCGCAGGCAAGCCAGCTCCCACATTTGATCTCCATTGGCTAGGAGATCAGCGGTGAATCAATACCACCGCGCCTCACCCAGTGGGCGTTTCTTGAAGCGTTTCATGCTCCACATGTACTGGCTTGGGTAAGCGCCGACATAACGCTCTACTACCTTGCTCATCGCCGCACAGGACGTCGCGGTGTCGGTGCTGTACATGTCCTCCGGCGCCGCTTCCAGGATCACCTTGTAGCCCGAGCCGTCCGGCAGCCGCAGGGCATGCAGGAACACACCCACCGCCTTGTGGCCCGCCAGCATGTTCGGCACGAACTTGCTGGTAAGCGCCTGGGTGGCAAAAAACGGTACGAAGATCCCGGCAGACTCAGCCGGCTCCGGGTCGGCAGGAATGCCCACCTGGCCGCCTTTGCGCACTTCCTTGATCACACTGAGAATGCCTTCCTTGGTGGAGGCCGCCACGCGGTTGCCCAACTGCACGCGCTGTTTGCGCAGCAATTCGTCCACGGCCTTGAGCTTGGGCGGGCGATAGAAAATGATCGGTTTGCACTGGCTGCAATAGAAGTGGTTCAACACTTCCCAGTTGCCTAAGTGGCTGGTGATGCCTACCACGCCTTTGCCAGAAGCCAGGGCCTCGTGCAGCACTTCCAGGCCTTCGACTTCGCGGACCAGGTCGATAGAGCGCTGCGCCGGCCAGATCCACGCGCAGGCGCTTTCGGTGAGGGACTTGCCGATGTCCATCAGGCTGCGGCCCACCAGGCGCTCGCGCTCTGCAGGGTCCATGTCCGGGAAGCATTTGGAGAGGTTGATCCGCACGGTATCGCGGGAACGGTTGGGGGTTTTCCACATGATCCAGCCGATCCCCGTGCCGACGGCTTGTACGGCGCGCCAGGGCAGCAGGGCAAACAACCGAAGAGCACCTACCAGCAAGGCGCCTTTAAACTTTTCCACAGGTCACTCCTGATCGTGTGTGGTGCGCAAAGCCGGCATTCTAACCGGCGTTGACCAAGTCCGCGTAACGGTCGCAGTCCTGGGTGTGGTCCATGACCATGCCCGAGGCCTGCATGAAGGCGTAGCAGATGGTCGGCCCGACGAAGGTGAAGCCGGCCTTTTTCAAGGCTTTGCTCATGGCTTCGGCTTCGGGCGTAATCGCCGGGACGTCGCTGCGATCCTTGAAGTGATTGACCTTGGGTTTGCCGCCGACAAACGACCACAGCAACCCCACCGGATCCTCCAGCGCTAGCCAGGCCGCGGCGTTGCGCCGAGTAGCGTTGAGCTTCAAGCGATTGCGCACGATGCCCGGGTCCTGCATCAGCACCTCGATTTCTTCATCGCTCAATTGCGCCAGGCGCTGCGCGTCAAAGCCGAACAACACCTTTCGATAATGCTCGCGTTTGCGTAAAACGGTGATCCAGGACAGGCCTGCCTGGAACCCTTCGAGCAAAAGCAACTCGAACAAACCCTGCGCATCGCGCAGCGGCGTTCCCCACTCTTGATCGTGATAAGCCATGTACAGCGGATCTTCAGAACACCAAAAGCAGCGTGGCATAAGGCTCCAGGGAGTGGTGGCGGGGCCGAATCGGGTATACTCCCGCTCTTTAAATCGCAGCCCAAGTAACAGGTGAATTTCGTGAGCCAGCCTACGCCAGCCGTGCGTACCTTCCAAGACTTGATCCTCGCCCTCCAGCAATACTGGGCCGAGCAAGGTTGTGTGGTACTTCAGCCCTACGATATGGAAGTAGGCGCCGGCACTTTCCACACCGCTACATTCCTGCGGGCCATCGGCCCGGAAACCTGGAACGCCGCTTATGTGCAGCCCAGTCGCCGCCCGACTGACGGCCGCTACGGCGAAAACCCGAACCGTCTGCAGCACTACTACCAGTTCCAGGTGGTATTGAAGCCCAACCCGGACAACTTCCAGGAGCTGTACCTGGGCTCGCTGAAACATGTGGGCCTGGACCCACTGGTGCACGACATCCGTTTCGTCGAAGACAACTGGGAATCGCCAACCCTGGGCGCCTGGGGCCTGGGCTGGGAAGTCTGGCTCAATGGCATGGAAGTGACGCAGTTCACTTACTTCCAGCAAGCCGGCGGCATCGAGTGCTACCCGGTCACCGGCGAAATCACCTATGGCCTGGAGCGCCTGGCCATGTACCTGCAAGGCGTGGACTCGGTCTACGACCTGGTGTGGGCTGACGGCCCGTTCGGCAAGGTGACCTACGGCGATGTGTTCCACCAGAACGAGGTGGAGCAGTCCACCTACAACTTCGAACACGCCAACGTCGACAAACTGTTCGAACTGTTCGACTTCTATGAAAGCGAAGCCAAGCGCCTGATCGAGCTCGACCAGCCGCTGCCGTTGCCAAGCTATGAAATGGTGTTGAAGGCCTCCCATACCTTCAACCTGCTGGATGCCCGCCGTGCCATTTCGGTTACTGCGCGCCAGCAATACATCCTGCGTGTGCGCACCCTGGCGCGTTCCGTCGCCCAAGCCTACCTGCTGGCCCGCGCCAAGCTGGGCTTCCCGATGGCAACCCCGGACCTGCGTGATGAAGTGTTGGCTAAGCTGGAGGCTGCACAATGAGTGCTCAAGATTTCCTGGTTGAACTGGGCACCGAAGAGCTGCCACCCAAGGCCCTCAATACCCTGGCCGATGCATTCCTGGCCGGTATCGAAAAAGGCCTGCAGACCGCTGGCCTGAAGTTTGAAGCCAAAAAAGTCTACGCCGCGCCGCGCCGCCTGGCTGTGCTGCTGACCGCGCTGGAAACCCAGCAGCCGGACCGCAGCATCAACCTGGACGGCCCACCGCGCCAGGCAGCTTTCGATGCCGACGGCAACCCGACCCAGGCCGCCCTTGGCTTTGCCAAAAAATGTGGCGTAGAGCTGAGCGAGATCGACCAGAGCGGCCCGAAACTGCGTTTCAGCCAGGTCATCACCGGCAAGCCGACCGCCAGCCTGTTGCCGACCATCGTTGAAGATTCCCTGAACGACCTGCCTATCCCCAAGCGCATGCGCTGGGGTGCGCGCAAGGAAGAGTTCGTGCGCCCAACCCAATGGCTGGTGATGCTGCTCGGTGACCAGGTCATCGATTGCACCATCCTCGCCCAGAAGGCTGGACGTGATTCCCGTGGTCACCGCTTCCATCATCCAGAAAGCGTGCGCATCACTTCGCCGGCCAATTACCTCAACGACCTGCGCGCTGCTTATGTGCTGGCCGACGCCAATGAGCGTCGCGAGCTGATCAGCAAGCGCACCGAAGAACTGGCCCGCCTGCAGGAAGGCACCGCCATCGTGCCGCCAAGCCTGCTCGACGAAGTGACCGCCCTGGTGGAATGGCCGGTGCCGCTGGTGTGCTCGTTCGAAGAGCGTTTCCTCGACGTGCCGCAAGAAGCCTTGATCACCACCATGCAGGACAACCAGAAGTACTTCTGCCTGCTGGACGTGGACGGTAAGTTGTTGCCGCGTTTTATCACCGTGGCCAACATCGAAAGCAAAGACCCACAGCAGATCATCGCCGGTAACGAAAAAGTCGTGCGCCCGCGCCTGACCGACGCCGAGTTCTTCTTCAAGCAAGACAAGAAGCAGAAGCTGGAAGACTTCAACCTGCGCCTTCAGAACGTGGTGTTCCAGGAAAAACTCGGCAGCGTCTATGACAAGGCCGTGCGTGTTTCCAAGCTGGCGGCCTACATTGCCCCACGTATTGGCGGCGACGCAGCCTGGGCCGCCCGTGCCGGCTTGCTGTCCAAGTGCGACCTGGCCACCGAAATGGTCGGCGAGTTCCCAGAGATGCAAGGCGTGGCGGGTTACTACTACGCCCTCAACGACGGCGAGCCGGATGATGTCGCCCTGGCCCTGAACGAGCAGTACATGCCGCGCGGTGCCGGTGCAGAACTGCCGAGCACCCTGACCGGTGCGGCCGTGGCCATTGCCGACAAGCTGGACACCCTCGTGGGTATCTTCGGTATCGGCATGCTGCCCACCGGCAGCAAAGACCCGTATGCCCTGCGCCGTGCGGCCTTGGGCGTGCTGCGTATCCTGATCGACAAGAAGCTGGACCTCGACCTGACCCAGGCCGTGGTATTCGCCGTCGGCCAGTTCGGCACCAAGGTCAAGCAAGCCGGCCTGGCCGAGCAAGTGCTGGAGTTCGTGTTCGACCGCCTGCGTGCGCGTTATGAAGACGAAGGCGTGGACGTTTCCGTCTACCTGTCGGTACGTGCGCTGCAACCGGGCTCGGCGCTGGACTTCGACCAGCGTGTACAAGCCGTGCAAGCGTTCCGCAAGCTGCCGGAAGCCGATGCCCTGGCCGCCGTGAACAAGCGCGTGTCGAACCTGCTGAGCAAGGCCGACAACCTCGGCACTGCTGAAGTCGACCCGGGCCTGTTTGCCGATGCCAAGGAGTTCTCGCTGAACTCGGCCATTGCCAAGGCCGAGAACGCCGTGAAGCCGCTGATCGCTGAGCGTGACTACGCGCAAGCGTTGGCGCGCCTGGCGTCTTTGCGTGAGCCGGTGGATGCGTTCTTCGAAGCGGTGATGATCAATGCCGACGATGCTGGCGTGCGCAAAAACCGCTACGCCATGCTCGCGCGCCTGCGTGGCTTGTTCATCAATATCGCCGACATCTCCGTACTGGGCTGACCATGTTGAAACTGCTGATTCTCGATCGGGACGGGGTGATCAACTACGACTCCGACGCTTACATCAAGTCGGTGGAGGAGTGGATCCCGCTGCCCGGTTCGATCGAGGCCATCGCGCAGTTGAGCAAAGCCGGCTGGACGGTAGCCATCGCCACCAACCAGTCCGGCATCGCCCGCGGTTACTACGACATCGCGACCCTGGAGGCCATGCACGCGCGTTTGCGCGCGTTAGTGGCCGAACAAGGCGGTGAGGTGGGGCTGGTGGTTTACTGCCCCCACGGGCCGGATGAGGGCTGCGATTGCCGCAAGCCCAAGCCTGGCATGTTGAAAATTATTGCAGAACATTACAAGGTGCCCTTGGCTGGGATATGGTTCGTCGGGGACAGCCTCGGTGACCTGGAGGCGGCCAAAGCCGTCGACTCTCAGCCAGTTTTGGTTAAAACCGGGAAAGGCGAAAAGACCCAGGCTAAAAACCTGCCGGTAGGCACCTTGATTTTTGACGATCTGGCGGCCGTTGCCGCAGAACTTATCAACAACTAGCCGCCCTCGACTTCCTGACCAAGGACTGTTCGGGAGTGCGCTTTTAACAGGCGGGCCGTGTCCCGCAACGGTAAATGCCGCCATGTCGATCTTGCAGGCCATCAGAACCTTTTTCTTTTACCTGCTGCTGGGCACCAGTTCGTTTCTCTGGTGCACCCTGAGCTTTTTTATTGCACCGTTCCTGCCCTTCAAGGCGCGCTATCGCTTTATCAACGTCTACTGGTGCCGCTGCGCGTTGTGGCTGAGCAAGGTGTTCCTGAACATTCGTTTCGAGGTCAAGGGCGCTGAAAACGTCCCTGATCAACCGTGCGTGATTCTCTCCAACCACCAGAGCACCTGGGAGACGTTCTTCCTCTCGGCGTACTTCTCGCCGTTGAGCCAGGTGCTCAAGCGCGAGTTGCTGTATGTGCCGTTCTTCGGCTGGGCCATGGCCATGTTGCGACCGATCGCCATCGACCGTGACAACCCCAAGGCTGCGCTCAAGCATGTCGCCAAGAAGGGCGATGAGTTGCTCAAGGACGGCGTCTGGGTGCTGATCTTCCCTGAGGGCACGCGGGTGCCCTACGGCGCGGTGGGCAAGTTCTCACGCGGTGGTACCGCCTTGGCGGTCAACGCCAACCTGCCTGTGCTGCCAATTGCGCATAACGCCGGCAAGTTCTGGCCCAAGACTGGCTGGGCCAAACGCCCGGGCACTATCACCGTGGTGATCGGCGAACCGATGTACGCAGAGGGCGAAGGGCCACGTGCCATCGCCGCCCTGAACGACCGCGCTGCGGCGTGGAATGAAGCGCAGCAAAGGGCCATGGGCTCCCTGCCTCCGGAACCGGTGGTGGTGGAGACGCCGGCAGTTTGAGCATCTGTGGATAACCTGTGTACGCTTTGTTGGCGAATTGGCTTTTTTGCATCATAACAAGCTGATTTACTTACATATTTCTGAAGCTCATAAAATTCGGAAAAACGTGCATAAGTTTTTTCTTCATAAAAAAACCGGTCCTTGTGACCGGTTTTTTATGCACAGCAGAAAAGCCGCTTTTTCAGTCCTCCAATAACGGCAGCAGCAGGATAAACGTCGAGCCCTTGCCCAGCTCACTTTCACACACGATGCGCCCACCGTGCCGCTCCAACACTGCTTTAACCATGGTGAGCCCCAGTCCAAGACCCTCACTGCCTTGAGCCGAATCGAAACGTCGGTATTGGTTAAACAACTCCGGCAGATCCTCAGGCGCAATCCCCGGTCCCTGGTCGCTTATCCTGCATTCCAACCAACCTTGCGCACTGCCATGCTTCAACCTGACGGTGGTACCGGATGGGGAGTATTTGATCGCGTTCTCCAGCACATTGAACAACGCCCGGGTGAGCAGCGATTGGTCGGCGTAGACCATGGCCTCGTCCGCCTCATCCAGGTCGTGAACCAAATGGATGCCCTTCAACTGCGCAATCACCGCCACTTGATCAAAGGCGTCCATCACCAGCATGGCAAACAGGGTGGGCTGGAACTGGTAACCGTCCGCTTCAGCCTTGGCCAATTGCACAAAGGATTCGGTCAGGCTCAAGGCCCGCCGTACTTGCTGTTCGATTTGGGTAAACACCGCAGACTCCCCGTTGTGCACGTCCAGTAGGGCGAGGATCGCTGAATGCGGTGCACGCAGGTCATGGGATAGGAAACGCAGCATCGTCTCGCGGTGCTGCTGGGCTTCACGCTCCTTGCTCAGGTCCGTGAGGCTCAACAACCAGCCGAGGGCAAAATCACCTTCGGCAGGCAGCAAAGGAGCCAGTTCCATGCGTAAACTGCGTTGGTGGATATCGCGAAACTCGACCAGTTCCAGCGCCGACAGGGCAGGGCGTACACCATTGTGCAGCGGGGGATAACCCAGATCAGCAAGCTGTTCGACGAGGTTTTCACCGACCAGGTCATTGCCGAATACTTCACGGGCCACGCGGTTGGCCAACAGGATGCTGCCCTGGGGATCGGTGATCAGGGTCGCTACCGGCAGGCACTCCAAGCCGTCCGCCATAAAGCGCCGCGTATCGCGGGTACGGCTGACGGCTTGTTCAAGGGCAAAAATCCGCCCTTGCAACACATCGCCCTTGCTCGCCGGCGCGCGACGCCGTTCCGGAAGCACCTTGGGTTCGTTATCCAGGCGTGCCAGTTCCCAGCCAAAGTAGGCGAGGATTACGCTCAGGCGTCGCCAATTCCAGATCAGGTAACTCAGCAACAAACCGATCAGGCACGCTGCGGGGCTCCACCAGTGGCCCAGGCGCAATAGAGCCCATGAGCCCAGCAACGCCGCGCCCATGCCTGCCAAGGTCATCCACAGGGCGTAGCGGGGGCGCACCAGCAGAAGGCCCAACAGCAGGGCCACCAGGGACGTTGCCAGCAACGCCGCCAACCAGCCGGGCAGATCGACGATGCTGCGACCCTGCAATAAACCATTCAGTACTTCAGCCTGGATCTCAACCCCCGCAGTGGTGCCCACGGTGGAAGAGAGCGGCGTCACGAAACGATCGGCCATGCCATAGGCTGATGCACCGATCAGAATCAGGCGACCCCGCAACGACTCGGGAGGTACCTCGCCGCGTAATACGCTGACGTAGGACACACTGGGAAAATGGTCTGGTTCCGAAGTGAACGGCACACGAATCTCATGTTCCTGGTGCCAGTGCCCTCCAGTAGGCTCTTGCGGCAGGCCCGGCATCGTCTCGGCATGCTCGCTCATGGCGAATGCCAGCCACGCCAACTGAGGGAGTGTGCTTCCCGCAGGGCCCTCACGTAGATACACGCTACGCACCACACCGTCTTTATCCGCTTCGACGTTGATGTGCCCAACGCCCTTGGCGCACTTGAGCAGTGGCGACAACGGCGTTACCTGGGCCTTGGGGCTGACGCTGCTATCCCCGGCGATGGGCAGCAATACATTGCCGGCTTTGCATACGGCATCGGCCAGGCGCTGGTCGTCATTACTGTTGCCGCTCTCACTGAAGATCACATCAAACAAAATACCCGCCGGCTGGGCGGCGTTCAGGCGTTCAATCAGGTCGGCATGTACGCTACGCGGCCAAGGCCACGGGCCGAGTGCTTCCAGGCTCGGCGCATCGATGGTCACCAGAACGATGCGTGGGTCTACCGGTAAGGGCGTGAGGCGGCGCAGGCTGTCATAGAGCGGATTGTTAAGCGCCAGGCCAGCGCTCAAGGATAAGTAGGCGGTAAAGGGCAGGAGTACCAGACCGATCAGCAGCCATTCACGAACCAACCCATGGAACAAAAGCTGGGCCTGGGTAGGTTGGCGTTTCTCGGCTTTGCGCCATAGGTTCACAGGGCTACCGCCACGAGCGTGCCGAGGCATTGATGGTCATTAAGTAAAAGTGTCATAAGCCCAGGATCCCTCTCCATGGGGTTGCGATGAAGTGCATGCAGTGTTCTGAAACCAGTGAAGCTTATTTCGGTCTCATTGGAGGACTTCCCACGACCGCGCAATGAACGATACCGCACATTGGAGCAGGCATGAGGCGCCGGCGAGGCGATCGGCACAGAGCCTTTTCCACACCAACAGGAGCCGGTATCTTCTTCGAAGATCGTAATGAATTGAGTTTACGGCGCTTTCAGCGTATCGAGAGATCCAAGCACTGTAGAATCCGTCCATAATTATTCAGATTCAGAGGCCGGCATTTGTACAACATGTGCCCCCCATTCAAGCCCTCGTATTTTTGTAGGAAGGACCCCGCCTATGCGTGTCGCAATACTGGATGACGAACCCGCGGAGTTGCGACGGGTGGAACAGACACTGCGACAGATTCCCGGCCCGGCTGACCAGCCTTGGTCTCTGCATTTCTTTGAGCGCGGTGAAGACCTGCTGCGCCAGCTACGTCGGGAAACCTTTGACCTGCTGATCCTCGACTGGCAACTGCCGGACATCTCCGGGATAGCGTTATTGCGCTGGACTCGCGAGCACATGGAATCTCCCCCTGCCGTCATCATGCTCACCAGTCGCGATGCCGAGAGCGACATCGTGACGGCGTTGAATAGCGGGGCGGATGATTATGTCAGCAAGCCGTTTAGGCCCAACGAACTCAAAGCTCGAGTCAGCGCCGTCCTGCGGCGCCACGGTTTGCAGAAGTCGGCTAGCCAGGAAGTGCAGAGCTTTAACGACCTGACATTCGACGATGCCGAACTGACCGTCACACGCGCAGGCAAACCCATCAACCTGACAGAACGGGAATACCGCCTGGCAAGCTGTCTATTTGCCAACCTGGCCCGGCCGTTGTCTCGCGAGTACCTGTATGAGCGGTTCTGGAGCCACGAAGAAATGGTCTCGTCGCGGCCGTTGGACACGCATATCTACCGCCTGCGTAACAAGCTAGGGCTGACGGCGGATCGCGGCTGGCAGCTGTTGACGATCTACGGGTACGGGTATCGATTGGAGAGTGTGACACCCGCTGTGGAAAGTTAAATACGTCGATGTTCCACGTGGAGCATTTAAAAATGCGCGACTGCGAACCAACAAAAAAGGCCAACGCTAAGCGTTGGCCTTTTGTTTTTAGCGGATGTACCTGATCAGAAGTCCAGGTTAGACACCGCCAAAGCATTGCTCTCAATGAAGTCACGACGAGGCTCGACCGCATCACCCATCAGGGTGTTGAAGATCTGGTCTGCGCCAATGGCGTCTTCGATGGTCACGCGCAGCATGCGGCGCTGAGCAGGGTCCATGGTAGTTTCCCACAGCTGATCCGGGTTCATCTCGCCCAGACCTTTATAGCGCTGGATGGTATGACGCTTGGTGCTTTCCGCCATCAACCAGTCCAAGGCTTCTTTGAACTCCTTGACCTGCTTCTTGCGTTCGCCACGCTGGATGTAAGCACCGTCGTCCAGCAGGGTGCTCAGTTGCGCGCCGAGGGTGACTACGGTTTTGTAGTCGTTGCTGCCGAAGAAGTCGCGGTTGAAGGTGACGTAGTTCGACAGGCCATGGGAGATCAGTTCGACCTCTGGCAGCCATACGTTACGTTCGCGGTCTTCACGCAGGCTAGCTTTGTACACCAGGCCAGACTTCTCCACAGTACGCAGGCGCACTTCGTATTGGGCCAGCCAATCCTGCATGGCGGCGTGGTCGCCCAACTGCTCCAGGCTTACGGCCGGCAGGTAGATGAAGTGCTCGGTCAGCTCCTGAGGGTACAGGCGCGACAAACGCTTGAGCGTCTTCATGACCATGCGGAAGTCGTTGACCAGTCGCTCCAGCGACTCACCGGAGATACCCGGCGCTTCGTCATTCAAGTGTAGGCTGGCATCTTCCAGAGCCGACTGCGTCATGTACTCTTCCATGGCGTCGTCGTCTTTGATGTATTGCTCTTGCTTGCCCTTTTTCACTTTGTACAACGGCGGCTGAGCGATGTAGATGTAGCCACGCTCGATCAGCTCCGGCAACTGACGGAAGAAGAAGGTCAGCAGCAGGGTACGGATGTGCGAACCGTCGACGTCAGCATCGGTCATGATGATGATGTTGTGGTAGCGCAGCTTGTCGATGTTGTACTCGTCGCGGCCAATACCGCAGCCCAACGCTGTGATCAAGGTGCCGACTTCCTGGGAGGAAATCATCTTGTCGAAGCGGGCCTTCTCGACGTTGAGGATCTTACCTTTCAACGGCAGGATGGCCTGGGTGCGACGGTTACGACCCTGCTTGGCGGAACCGCCAGCAGAGTCACCTTCCACCAGGTACAGTTCGGAGAGGGCAGGGTCCTTCTCTTGGCAGTCAGCGAGTTTGCCTGGCAGGCCGGCGATATCCAGCGCGCCTTTACGGCGGGTCATCTCACGGGCCTTACGCGCGGCTTCACGGGCGCGGGCAGCATCGATCATCTTGCCGACGACCAGCTTGGCTTCGTTCGGGTTTTCCAACAGGAAGTCGGAGAAGTACTTACCCATTTCCTGTTCAACCGCAGTCTTCACTTCGGAAGACACCAGCTTGTCTTTGGTCTGGGAGCTGAACTTCGGATCCGGTACCTTGACCGAGATGATCGCCGTCAGGCCTTCACGGGCATCGTCACCGGTGGTGGCGACTTTATGTTTCTTCGCCAAACCTTCCGCTTCGATGTAGGTGTTCAGGTTACGCGTCAGCGCGGAACGGAAACCCACCAAGTGGGTACCGCCATCGCGTTGTGGAATATTGTTGGTGAAGCACAACAGGTTCTCGTTGAAGCTGTCGTTCCACTGCAGTGCGATTTCCACGCCGATGCCGTCTTCACGCTGGATGTTGAAGTGGAACACCTGGTTGACCGCAGTCTTGTTGGTGTTCAGGTATTCAACGAACGCACGCAGGCCACCTTCGTACTTGAACAGCTCTTCCTTGCCGCTGCGCTCATCCTTGAGGACGATGCCGACACCGGAGTTAAGGAAAGACAGTTCACGAATCCGCTTGGCCAGGATGTCCCAGCTGAAGTGGATGTTCTTGAAAGTTTCTTCCGATGGCTTGAAGTGGATCTGGGTACCGGTGGTCTCACTGTCGCCGACGATTTTCATCGGTTCCTGTGGTACGCCGTGGACGTAGGTCTGCTCCCAAATCTTGCCGCTACGGCGGACAGTCAGGATCAGTTCTTCGGACAGGGCGTTCACTACCGACACACCTACACCGTGCAAACCACCGGATACTTTATAGGAGTTGTCGTCGAACTTACCGCCGGCGTGGAGCACGGTCATGATGACCTCTGCCGCCGAAACGCCTTCTTCTTTGTGCACGTCTACCGGGATGCCACGACCGTTGTCACGCACGGTAATGGACTCATCCGGGTGGATAATAATGCTGATGTCGTCGCAGTGACCGGCCAGAGCTTCGTCGATGGAGTTATCGACCACCTCGAACACCATGTGGTGCAGACCGCTACCATCATCGGTGTCGCCAATGTACATACCGGGACGTTTGCGTACGGCATCCAAACCTTTCAGCACTTTAATGCTGGTCGAGTCGTACGTGTTTTCTTCGCTCATGCCTTCACTCCCGATGGTCGTGGGTCTGGGTGATACGGCCTTGTTCCACGTGGAACAAAGCGACTGGCGTTTCCGTCTGCCAGCCTTCCCTCAATAATTCGTGGTCTACACAGGTAATAAACACCTGGCAGCGTAAGTCTTCCAACAAGCGGCATAGCGAGCGGCGGTGCTGCTCGTCGAGCTCCGACGGCAAGTCATCCACCAAATAAATACACTGACCGCGTCGAGCCTGGCTAACCAAATGGCCCTGCGCGATACGCAACGCACAGACCACCAACTTCTGCTGGCCGCGGGACAAGATGTCCGCCGCATTGTGTGCACCTAATCTAAGGCGCAAATCAGCGCGTTGGGGTCCGGCCTGGGTGTGGCCGATTTGCTGATCCCGTTGCAAGGACGTTGCGAGCACTGCACTCAGCTCACGTTCTTTGTCCCAACCCCGGTAATAACTCAGCGTCAGCCCCTCGAGGTCCAACAACTCGCTCAAGGTCTGCTCAAAGACTGGTTTCAAGGCTTTGATATAGGCACGGCGGTATTCATCTATTTCGTCGCTGGCCAGGCACAGTTCACGGTCCCAGGCTGCTTGCGAAGCGGCGTCAAGTGTACCATGCCGCAGCCATGAGTTCCGCTGCCGCAGGGCCTTCTGCAGGCGCTGCCAAGTGGCCATGAAGCGTGGTTCCACGTGGAACACGCCCCAGTCGAGGAATTGCCGACGGATTTTCGGGGCACCCTCCAATAATCGAAAGCTGTCGGGGTTGATCAGCTGCAACGGCAGGATCTCAGCCAGCTGCGCTGCGCTGCGCGCATTTTGCCCGTCGATTCGGATCTGAAATTCCCCACCGCGATCACGCGATATCCCCAGGCTGCTATGACCGCCCTCAGCCAATTCCACTTGGCCAAATACGGTGCAGGCCAACTGTTCGTACTGAATCACGGGTAGCAGGCGCGCACTGCGGAAAGAACGCGCAAGCCCCAGCAGGTGGATGGCTTCCAGCACGCTGGTTTTGCCACTGCCGTTGGCGCCATGGAGGATGTTGATGCGGGGGGAAGGGGAGAAGGTCACCGGGTGCAGATTGCGCACCGCGGTGACCGAGACGCGACTAAGGGACATCTAGCTTCTGCTGAGCATGATTACAGGCGCATCGGCATGACAACGTAAGCCGAGTCGTCGTTGTCGGATTCTTGTACCAGGGCGCTGCTGTTGGAGTCCGAAAGAATCAGACGAACCTGTTCGGTGGTCATCACCCCCAGCACGTCCAACAGGTAGCTCACGTTAAAACCGATTTCCAGCGAAGCGCCGTTGTAGTCGACACCCACTTCTTCTTCTGCCTCTTCCTGTTCCGGGTTGTTGGCCTGGATTTTCAGTTGGCCGTTGGCCAGCTGCAGGCGAATACCGCGGTACTTTTCGTTGGACAGAATCGCCGTACGGCTGAAGGCTTCACGCAGAGCCTGACGATCACCGACCACCAACTTGTCGCCACCTTTAGGCAACACACGCTCGTAGTCCGGGAACTTGCCGTCTACCAACTTGGAGGTGAAGGTGAACTCACCGGTGGTGGCGCGAATGTGGTGCTGGCCCAACACGATGCTGACGTTACCGTCCGGCTCGGTGAGCAAGCGCGCCAGTTCAAGGATACCTTTGCGTGGAACGATCACTTGGTGACGATCCGGCTGACCGATATCGGCACGCATCGAGCACATCGCCAGGCGGTGACCGTCGGTGGCCACGGCGCGGATGATGCCTTCCGAGACTTCCAGCAGCATACCGTTGAGGTAGTAACGCACATCCTGCTGGGCCATGGCGAAGCTGGTGCGCTCGATCAGGCGACGCAGCTTGCTTTGCTCCAGGCTGCACGTCAGCGAGCCCGGGCCTTCTTCCACGGTAGGGAAATCATTGGCCGGCAAGGTCGACAGGGTGAAACGGCTGCGACCGGCCTTGACCACCAACTTCTGCTCATCCACCTTGATGTCGATCAGCGCATCGTTGGGCAGGCTTTTGCAGATATCCATCAGTTTGCGCGCCGGCACGGTGATCTCGCCCGGTTCGGCGGGCTCTTCGAGCTGGACGCGACCCACCAGTTCGACTTCCAGGTCGGTACCGGTCAAGGACAACTGTTGCCCCTCGACCACCAGTAATACGTTGGAAAGCACCGGCAAGGTCTGTCGGCGCTCGACGACGCCTGCGACCAGTTGCAGGGGTTTCAACAGGGCTTCGCGTTGAATGGTGAAATGCATGGTCTAGTCCCTTGCCTTAATAAGCTGCGCTGGTGTCATCACGTAGTCAGTGTACGCAGCAGGTTCTTGTAGTCCTCGCGAATATCCGCGTCGGATTCCTTAAGTTCATTGATCTTGCGGCATGCGTGCAAGACCGTGGTGTGGTCGCGTCCGCCAAACACATCACCGATTTCGGGCAGGCTGTGGTTGGTCAACTCCTTGGAGAGGGCCATGGCAACCTGGCGTGGACGTGCAACCGAGCGCGAACGGCGCTTGGACAGCAGGTCGGAAATCTTGATCTTGTAGTACTCGGCCACGGTGCGCTGGATGTTATCCACACTCACCAGCTTGTCCTGCAAGGCCAGCAAGTCTTTCAAGGACTCGCGAATCAGCTCGATGGTGATATCGCGGCCCATGAAGTGCGAGTGAGCGATGACCCGCTTGAGCGCGCCTTCCAGCTCACGCACGTTGGAACGGATGCGTTGGGCGATGAAGAACGCAGCATCGTGCGGCAGATCGACTTTAGCCTGATCGGCCTTCTTCATCAGGATCGCAACGCGGGTTTCCAGCTCCGGTGGCTCGACTGCAACGGTCAGGCCCCAGCCGAAACGCGACTTCAGACGTTCTTCCAGGCCTTCGATTTCCTTCGGGTAACGGTCACTGGTCAAGATGACCTGCTGGCCACCTTCGAGCAGCGCGTTGAAGGTGTGGAAGAACTCTTCCTGGGAACGTTCCTTGCGTGCGAAAAACTGAATGTCATCGATCAGCAAGGCATCAACGGAGCGGTAGAAACGCTTGAACTCGTTGATTGCGTTGAGCTGCAAGGCCTTGACCATGTCGGCCACAAAGCGCTCCGAATGCAGGTAAACCACCTTGGCATTCGGGTTCTTCTTTAATAAGTGATTACCGACGGCGTGCATCAAGTGCGTCTTACCCAAACCTACGCCGCCATAAAGGAAGAGCGGGTTGTAACCATGCTTGGGGTTATCGGCGACCTGCCAGGCGGCCGCTCGGGCCAGCTGGTTGGACTTGCCTTCGACGAAGTTTTCGAAGGTAAACGTGCGGTTCAGGTAACTGGTGTGCTTGAGCGCGCCTTCTACCTGCACAGTGCGTTGCTCGGAGCGCACAGGCGCCTGCTGGGAGCTGGCACCGGCCATCGGGTCGAAGCTGTCGCGGGACGGCTCCTCATTCTCCGGCGCATTTTTGCGCGACGAAGGTTTGGACGGCGCAGATGTCGGTGCAGGTGCAGCGGCGACAGGCGCCACTGCAGCTTGGGCTTGCGACGCGGCGGCGGCCAATGGCGCATTCGGCGCGGCGCGGGGAGCTGAGCTGCGCTTGCTGCCTATTAATAAGGAGAGAGCAGGCGCCAGACCGTTGCCATGTTCGTCGAGCAATTCGAGAACGCGGCCCAGGTACTTCTCGTTGACCCAGTCGAGGACAAAACGATTGGGCGCATAGACACGCAACTCGTCGCCTTCGGCTTCGACCTGTAGCGGACGGATCCAGGTGTTGAATTGCTGGGCAGGCAGCTCATCGCGCAAAAGCTCCACGCACTGCTGCCAAAGTTCCACTGACACGGATATCCCCTAAGTTGAAAGCCGGTGAGGCAAAAACAGCCGCCATTGTAGCGGCCAGCCGTCCACTTATCCACATGTAGGTTGCTCACAGGACACCCAAAATCAATGCCTTAACCGTAAAAAATGCGACCAGTGGTCTGTGCATAAGCTCTGTGGATAAACCCACCTAAGCTCATTGTACAAGTGGGGTCGAAAGTCTGTGGGTAACCGACCTGTGGATAACTAGCTGTTCCACACACAGCTTATCCGATAGCGCAGCACAGGCAGAGCACCGCTTCTCCCCCGTGTTGTCATTCTCTGTACAACCCGTAGAACAAGGGCTAAAGGTAGTTATCCACAGATCATCACGCCTCTAGCTTTTATAAGCTTTACAGAAAAGCTTTAAATAACTTCCTTCTTTATTTTTATATCTATGGCATGTCAGATGGAAGCCAAACGGGGAGAAGGGCGTCAGGACCCCGTGGACATCTAATTAAAGGAAAAGCTGGTTGGAAATTGACCTAGAGGCTTGCTTTCTCTAGAATCGCCGGTCTCTTAAAACGGGGGCCATTCCGGCCCGTTGTGGACGAACCAGGTAACAACGCCATGAAACGTACTTTCCAACCAAGCACCATCAAACGCGCCCGTACTCACGGCTTCCGTGCTCGCATGGCTACCAAGAACGGCCGTGCTGTCCTGTCGCGTCGCCGCGCCAAAGGTCGTGCGCGTCTGGCAGTTTGATAATCCGGTACTGGTGGTGAGTCAGGACTTCAGTCGGGAAAAGCGTCTGCTAACCCCCCGGCATTTCAAGGCAGTCTTTGACTCCCCCACCGGCAAGGTTCCGGGGAAAAATCTCCTGCTCCTTGCGCGTAACAACGATCTTGATCACCCCCGTCTCGGGTTGGTGATCGGCAAGAAGAGCGTAAAGCTCTCCGTTGAGCGCAATCGCCTCAAGCGTCTGATGCGCGAATCGTTTCGCCTCCACCAGGACACTCTGGTTGGTTGGGATATTGTTATCGTCGCGCGCAAAGGCTTGGGTGATGTAGAAAACCCCGAATTGATTCAGCATTTCGGCAAGCTCTGGAAACGTTTGGCGCGTACCCACAAGCCAGCACCAGCAGTCAGCACCGAAACTGTAGGGGTAGACAGCCTTGATGCGTAAACTGGCAATCGTTCCGATCCAGTTTTATCGCTATGCCATTAGTCCTCTGATGGCCAGCCACTGTCGTTTCTACCCCAGTTGTTCCTGCTACGCGTTAGAGGCCATAGAAAATCATGGTCTTCTGCGCGGTGGCTGGCTGACCTTTCGTCGTTTAGGTCGCTGTCATCCGTGGAATCCCGGTGGTTATGACCCGGTTCCACCTATCCCTACCTCCCGTTCTTCTTCGATGGCCGAGTAATCATGGATATTAAACGCACAATCCTGATCGTCGCCCTGGCAATCGTGTCCTATGTCATGGTCCTTAAATGGAACCAGGACTACGGTCAGGCTGCCCTGCCGACTCAGAATGTTGCTACCAATCAGGCTGCGCCGGCTATTCCGGACACCCCGCTGGGTAACAATGCGTCCGCGAGTGCCGATGTTCCCAGCGCGAATGGCGAGACAAGTGCACCGTTAGAAACGCCAGTGGTCACCAACAAAGACCTCATCCACGTAAAAACGGATGTGCTCGACCTGGCTATCGACCCACAGGGTGGTGATATCGCACAGCTGAAGCTGCCGCTTTATCCACGTCGCCAAGACCATCCGGATGTGCCGTTCCAACTGTTCGATAACGGCGGTGAACGTACTTATCTGGCGCAAAGCGGCCTGACCGGCACCAATGGTCCGGATGCACGTGCTACCGGTCGTCCGGTTTATTCGACCGAACAGAAGACTTATCAACTGGCAGACGGCCAGAACCAGTTGAACGTCGACCTGAAATTCAGCCTCGACGGCGTCAACTACATCAAGCGTTTCAGCTTTACCCGCGGTTTGTACGACTTGAAGGTCACTTACCTGATCGACAACACCAGCGACAAAGCCTGGAGCGGCAACCTGTTTGCCCAGCTCAAGCGTGACGCCAGCTCCGATCCGTCTTCCAGCACCGCCACCGGTACCGCGACTTACCTGGGCGCTGCCCTGTGGACAAGTAACGAGCCGTACAAAAAAGTGTCGATGAAAGATATCGACAAGGGCACGCTGAAAGAAACCGTCCAAGGTGGCTGGGTAGCGTGGCTGCAGCACTATTTCGTGACCGCCTGGATCCCGAACAAGGGGGATGCGAACCTGGTTCAAACCCGCAAGGACAGCCAGGGCAACTACATCATTGGCTTCACTGGCCCGGCGTTGACCGTCGCTCCAGGTGCCAAGGCTGAAACCAGCGCTACCCTGTACGCCGGCCCTAAAAGCCAGGCCGTATTGAAAGAGTTGTCCCCAGGTCTGGAACTGACTGTGGATTACGGCTTCCTGTGGTTCATTGCCCAGCCGATCTTCTGGCTGTTGCAACATATCCACAGCATCGTCGGTAACTGGGGCTGGTCGATCATCTTCCTGACCATGCTGATCAAAGGGCTTTTCTTCCCTCTGTCGGCAGCCAGCTACAAATCGATGGCGCGTATGCGTGCCGTGGCCCCGAAACTGGCCGCGCTGAAAGAACAACATGGTGATGACCGGCAGAAAATGTCGCAGGCCATGATGGAGCTGTACAAGAA
>NZ_WKCD01000319.1:0-5859 GCF_021606625.1 Pseudomonas sp. PA-4-8C | reverse complement strand
TCACCAGCCAGATCGAACACAAGGCCACGCTGGACACCGCGCGGCAATTGCAGGAAGCCGGTGTGGCAGTGACTTACCTGGTACCGGATGCAGACGGCTTGATCAGCGTCGAGGCGGTCAGCGAAGCCTTGCGCGAGGACACCTTTCTTGTCTCGCTGATGCTGGTCAACAACGAACTCGGGACCCTCAACGATATCCCGGCCATTGGCGCGCGGGTGCGTGAGCAGGGCGCGTTGTTCCATGTGGACGCGGCGCAAGGGGCGGGCAAGGTGGCTATCGACCTGGCCCAGTGGCCGGTGGACCTGATGTCGTTCTCTGCTCATAAGTTGTATGGGCCCAAGGGCATCGGCGCGTTATATGTCGGGCCGCGGGCGCAGCAGAAGGTATTGGCGCAGATTCACGGCGGTGGCCACGAAGGCGGTTTGCGCTCCGGCACCCTGGCGACCCATCAGATTGCCGGTATGGGCACGGCGTTTGCCCTTGCGGCGGCGTCTTTCGCGGATGAGAAGGCCACGATTGTCGCGCTGCGCCAGCGCTTGCTGGATCAGTTGGCGTCGGTTGCCGGCTTGCGTCTTAATGGCAGCCCAACCCAGCGTATTCCGCACACATTGAGCCTTACCTTCAGCGAAGGCGAATTCAATTCAGCCGCATTGAGTGCAGGCATTGCCTTTTCCGCGACTTCAGCGTGCAATTCGGCCAGCAATGCGCCGTCCCATGTGCTCCTGGCCTTGGGGCATGACGCCCGCAGTGCCGCTCGCACTATTCGCTTGAGCCTGGGCCGGTTCACCACCGAACAGGATATCGACCAGGCCGCGCAGTTGATCAAGGCCGCGTTGGCGAGTGCGCCGGCATTCTGGGCGGTCTGATTTATCATTCGCAACACATAACAATTATTAGTGGTTAGCAGGAGACACAATGAGTACGCAGCCTTTGACCCATGGAACGGTTCCCCAGCGCCTGGCGCACACCCGTGAACTGATGCGCCGCGAAGGCATTCATGCCCTGCTGGTGCCATCGGCGGACCCGCACCTGTCCGAATATTTGCCGGGTTACTGGCAAGGGCGTCAGTGGTTGTCCGGCTTTCATGGTTCGGTGGGCACCCTGATCGTCACGGCGGAGTTTGCCGGGGTCTGGGCGGACAGCCGTTACTGGGAACAGGCGACCAAGGAACTCAAGGGCAGCGGTATCGAGCTGGTGAAGCTGCAACCGGGTCAGCCTGGGCCGCTGGAGTGGCTGGCCGAGCAAACCCCTGAGGGTGGCGTAGTGGCGGTGGACGGTGCGGTCATGGCCGTGGCCTCGGCACGTACCCTGGGTGGCAAGTTGGCCGAGCGTGGCGCGCGTCTGCGTACCGATATCGATGTACTCAATGAAGTTTGGCAAGACCGCCCGGCATTGCCGAACCAGCCGATCTATCAGCATCTGCCGCCCCAGGCCACGGTCAGTCGTGGCGAGAAACTGGCCGCTTTGCGCGCCAGTTTGAAAGACAAGGGCGCCGACTGGCATTTCATCGCGACGCTGGATGACATCGCCTGGCTATTCAACCTGCGCGGCGCTGATGTGTCGTTCAATCCGGTGTTTGTGTCCTTTGCCTTGATCAATCAGCAGCAGGCGACTTTGTTTGTGGCGTTGGGCAAGGTCGATGCGCCTCTGCGGGCGGTGCTTGAGCAGGATGGCGTGACCCTGCGTGATTACAGCGAGGTGGCGCACGCGCTGCGAGCGGTACCGGCGGGCGCAAGCTTGCAAGTAGACCCGGCCCGCGTCACCGCCGGCTTGCTGGAAAACCTCGACGCGGGCGTCAAGCTGGTTGAAAGCCTCAACCCCACCACACTGGCCAAATCCCGCAAGAGCCTGGCAGACGCGGAACATATCCGCCAAGCCATGGAGCAGGATGGTGCGGCGCTGTGCGAATTCTTTGCCTGGCTCGACAGTGCCCTGGGCCGCGAGCGCATTACCGAACTGACGATTGACGAACACCTGACCGCTGCGCGTACCCGCCGCCCAGGCTATGTATCGCTGAGCTTCAACACCATTGCCGCCTTCAATGCCAACGGCGCGATGCCGCATTACCACGCCACCGAAGAAGAGCATGCGCTGATCGAAGGTGATGGCTTGCTGTTGATCGACTCGGGCGGCCAGTACCTGGGCGGAACCACGGACATCACGCGGATGGTGCCCATCGGTACACCGAGTGAGGAACAGAAGCGCGATTGCACGCGGGTACTCAAGGGCGTGATTGCCCTGTCCCGTGCGCAGTTCCCCAAAGGCATTCTTTCACCGTTGCTGGATGCCATTGCCCGGGCACCGATCTGGGCAGAAGGCGTGGACTACGGTCACGGTACAGGCCACGGCGTAGGTTATTTCCTCAACGTGCATGAGGGCCCGCAGGTGATTGCCTATCAAGCCGCTGCGGCGCCACAAACGGCGATGCAGCCAGGGATGATTACGTCAATTGAGCCGGGTACTTATCGCCCTGGCCGTTGGGGCGTGCGCATTGAGAACCTGGTGTTGAACCGTGAAGCGGGCAAGACCGAGTTTGGCGAATTCCTCAAGTTCGAAACCCTGACCCTGTGCCCGATTGATACCCGGTGCTTGGAGCCGTCGTTGCTGACGGCGGATGAGCGTGAATGGTTCAACGCGTATCACGCCCAGGTGCGTGAGCGTTTGAGCCCGCTGCTCAATGGTGCAGCGCTTGAGTGGTTGCAGGTGCGCACTGCGGCGATTTGATCGGTTGCAGCCAAGGCATTGCCGGCTGCAATCGATATCTAGCTGAGCGCTTCACGCACAAAGTCCAGACGGTCCTGGCCGAAGAACAGCTGGTTTCCTACAAAGAAACTGGGAGCGCCGAACACGCCGCGCTTAATGGCTTGTTCGGTTTTGTCCTTGAGAGCGTCCTTGACGGCTGCATCGTTTGACAGGGCCAGTACCTGCTCGGGATCGAACCCCTGTTCGGTGAGCACATTGGCCACGACCTCTGGGTCGCCCAAGTGACGGCCTTCCACCCAGAGTGCTCGGAAAAGGCAGTCGATGAAGTCGAGGAAGCGCTCAGGCTGGTGGATTTGAATGCCGGTGACAGCGCGCATCAGCAGCAAGGTATTGATGGGAAAGTGCGGGTTGAACCTGAGCGGCACGTTGTAGCGTTTGGCGTAACGCGCCAGGTCATCGAGCATGTAGCGACCCTTGGCGGGCACCGTGATCGGCGAGGCATTGCCCGTGGCCTTGAATACACCGCCCAATAGCATGGGTTGATACACCACCTGTGCGCCGGTTTCGGCACACAGCGCCGGCAACTGGGTATAGGCCAGGTAAGTGGCGGGGCTGCCGAGATCAAAGAAAAACTCCAGGGTTTTACTCATGGTCTGTACTCGCTGCTTATTGTTATAGGGGGCGTCACCAGGTTTCGTTCCAGGGGCGCAGGTCCAGTTCGAACGTCCAGGCGTCCCGTGGCTGGCGATGCAGGAACCAATAGTTGTCGGCAATATGGTCAGGGTTGAGGAGGGCGTCCTGATCCTTGAGGGCGTACTTTTGCGGGAAATTTTCGCGAATGAAGTCGGTATCGATGGCGCCGTCGACCACCACATGGGCGACATGGATGTTCATCGGGCCCAACTCCCGCGCCATGCTTTGTGCCAGGGCGCGTATTCCGTGCTTGGCGCCGGCGAAGGCGGCAAACCCGGCGCTTCCACGTAAGCCGGCGGTGGCGCCGGTGAACAGGATAGTGCCGCGGTTACGCGTGACCATGCGCTTGGCGACTTCCCGTGCGTTCAAGAAGCCAGAAAAGCACGCCATCTCCCAGATCTTGAAGTACTTGCGCGCGGTTTCTTCCAGAATGCTGCAAGGTACATTGGCGCCGATGTTGAAGACGAACGCTTCAATAGGCCCCAGCTCGGTTTCGATTTGCTCGACCAGTGCGATCACGTCTTCTTCTTTACGTGCATCACAGGCAAAGCCATGGGCTTCACCGCCGGCTGACTGAATGCTGTCTACCAGGGGCTGCAGTTTGTCGGCGCTGCGACGGGTGACGCAGGCGATGTAGCCTTCGCGGGCAAAGCGTTTGGCTATGGCGCCGCCGGTTGCGTCTCCGGCACCCACTACTAATACGATTTTCTTGTTGTGCGGCATGGGAACTCCATTGGCTCGATGGTCGAGCAGGAGTTTAGCCTTCATGCCGCAAATGGCCGGGATTTAAGATGAGCAGTCAGGACAGACTGCTCGGGCAACTATTTGCAGATGACGATCATGCTACGGCTGGTATAGCCGGCAGGGTTGAGACCGAAGGGGTAGTCCCCAGGCTCCTCGGAGTTATCGCCGGATTTGGCGATCACCCGGTAGCCCTTGGCGCCGCATGAGTTGGCAGCACTGGTGTAGCACTGGTCCCAGGAGGAGGACAGGCCCGAACAGTTGATATGCAGCCCTTTCTTACCCCGTTTCACTTCTGTTTTTGTGGTTGCAGCACAGCCAGCGATGCCCACAACCAGCAACAGTATCAAAATTCGTTTCATTCCCATCCTTAATAGCCGCCCTGCAAAAGAACAGAGCCGCTTTATTCGCTCTCGAGCGAAGCGTTCATGCTGTCCGTGTCGAAATTCTCCATGAATGACATTCGGTTACGGCCTAAACATGGCCTAAATGAGCGGCAAATACCAGCGCTGGCTTCAAAGACGATCAGTCGGCGGGCACCAGCGGTTTGGATTCGTTACGCATCGTCAACGTGGCGCCTACCGAAGCCAGGATAATGCAGGTGATGGCCAGCCATTGGGCTAGAGATAAATGCTCATGCAGAAAGAACAGGCCGGAAAGGGCGCCGAACGCCGGTTCGATACTCATCAACGTGCCGAACGTGCGGGCGGGCAGCCGAGTCAGCGCGACCATCTCCAACGTATAGGGCAAGGCCGTGGAGAGAATCGCGACGCCGATGGCGATAGGGATCAGGGCAGGTGTCAGCAGCGCGGCGCCCGCATGCACGATGCCGATCGGTGCGACGAACAGGGCGGCAATCATCACGCCGAGTGCGGCGGTCTGAACACCATTGTCGTTCCCTGCTTTTTGGCCGAACAAAATATAGAGTGCCCAGCATCCGCCTGCGCCCAGCGCGTAAGCCGCGCCGATCCAGTCGATACCGCTACTGGCCTCACCCATCGGAATCAACAGCAGTAGGCCAATGATTGCCAGGGCAATCCACAGGAAATCGACAGCTCGGCGCGAGGCATAAATAGCGACGGCAAGCGGGCCTGTGAATTCGAGTGCTACTGCAATCCCCAGCGGTACGGTGCGAAGGGACATATAGAAGAGGAAGTTCATGCCACCCAGCGCCATCCCGTAAATGATCACCGTGCGCAAGGACTTGGCTGTCAGCGTGGCGCGCCATGGGCGTAATAGCACCAGCATGATCACACTGGCAAAAATCAAGCGCAGGGCAGTGGTGCCCTGTGCTCCGACGATAGGGAACATGCTTTTGGCCAATGACGCACCGGATTGGATGGACGCCATGGCGATTAATAGCAGGCCGATCGGAAACAATGCGGATGCCAGGCTGCGAGGAGGGGTGGTCATTGCGGGAGTTCTTCCGAAGTCATGATCGATAAATACGTGGCGCTATGATGCTTAACTGCCGGCGAATGAGCAATATATTGCGCAAAAACTGTCTCGTTGCTATCTATATAGTGGAAGTTTCGAGTTTTGGAGGTTTTTGATAGGAAAACTGAATAATTGGGTTGACGGCAGATTCTGGAAGCCTATAATTCGCCCCACTTCCGGCGCAGTCGAAACGGAAAACTCCTTGGTAAACAATGAGTTACGCAGTTCTCGACAGCAAGTTGCTTCAGTTCATCGAAGCCAAAAGGAAGTTGAAAAAGAGGTGTT
>NZ_WKCD01000318.1:0-5865 GCF_021606625.1 Pseudomonas sp. PA-4-8C | reverse complement strand
TTTTCGTTAAATATGGAGCGGGAAACGGGACTAGAATCTAGCCTCTAACCTTTTGATTAGAAAAGGTTTTCCTTGCTTCCTATCTCAGGAATGGACGCTATCTTGGACTTGTTCTGGCTCATTGGCAAGTCCAATACCAAGTTTTTTCCATTGATTGCCACAGAGGGCCAACAAGAACCATGACTCACCCTTCACACGCCCCTGGAGGCGAGTCGTTCGTGGAGGGGTTCAACGGAAGGAGAGCAAATGAACGCAGCAATATTGGCGTGTGCACCTTCCGGCACGTCGTGGGACGGCATCAATTGGGCCGGTGCTCAACGTCGAGTAAGAGGGCTGCAAGCGCGTATTGTGAAGGCGGTACAAGATGGCGGGCATAACAAGGCGAAAGCCCTGCAATGGCTGCTGACTCACTCGTTTAGCGGCAAAGCATTGGCCGTGAAACGGGTGTCTGAAAACAAAGGCAAAAATACCCCCGGGGTGGACAAGGTCACTTGGAATACACCGGGGGCCAAGATCTGTGCGATAGCGTCATTGAGGCGGCGAGGCTACTCGCCGCTTCCGCTTCGGAGAGTGCTTATTCCTAAGAAAAACGGCAAGACGAGACCTCTCGGAATTCCCGCGATGAAATGCCGGGCCATGCAGGCGCTCCATTTGCTGGCTCTGGAACCGATAGCGGAAACCACCGCCGATCCGAACTCTTATGGATTCAAGCCGGAACGTTCAACTGCGGATGCCGCCGCACAGTGCTTTGGTGTGCTGTCACGAAAAGCAAACGCGGAGTGGGTGTTAGAGGGCGACATTCAAAGCTGTTTCGACAATATCAGCCATGACTGGTTGATCGCCAACATTCCCATGGATAAGGCGATTTTGCAGAAATGGCTCCAGGCCGGTTATGTCTACCAGAATCAGCTGTTCTCCAGCCACGCCGGAACCCCGCAGGGAGGCATCATAGCACCGGCAACAACAGAGCAAACTCTCGGATAAAATGGGGACTGCGCATTGCCAGGGAGAGTTTTGCCCCGAGGCATGCGGGATGCCCCGATGTCGAGATTGTTCTCGTCATTGAGGGCCTCGCCCCCACTGATGGGAGACTTCAGTCATGAGCCGAAAACCGCGTATCTGGCGTATTCGTCTGACTTTTGAGCCAAATCGATTCTCTCGTGAACAGCTCGAGAGGGTCTACGAGCAGCTTAAGCCGACAGAAACGCGGGCTTCCTCAGAATTGTCACAATCCCAGCCCTCGGTGAAAAAGCATCGTACTGCCAAGCGAGGTGAGCAATGAGCCAGGCTGGGATGGTGGCATTCTATGCCCGCGTATCCTCTGACCAACAGGCTAAACGCGGCACGATTGAAAGCCAGATTGCCGCGTTGACAGAGCGGATCTGTGGCCGATGGTGCCCATGTTGCTGAGGACATGCGCTTTGTCGGCGTCAGCGGCGCGACGCTGATTCGTCCACAGTTGGAGCGGCTCAGAGACCGGGCGGCCCTCGGCCTGGTGGATCGTCTCTATGTCCTGTCCCCAGATCGACTGTCGCGCAAATATGCTCATCAGGCATTGCTGATGGAAGAGCTATTGGCGTGTGGCGTGCAGGTTGTGTTCCTCAATCATGCCATTGGCGTCACGCCGGAGGAGTCGTTGCTGCTGCAGATGCAGGGCATGATCGCGGAGTACGAACGGGCCAAAATTATGGAACGCAATCGTCGCGGCAAGCTTCATGGGGCCAAACGCGGCAGCATCAATGTGCTGTCGACTGCCCAGGATAAAACGCACATCGTACATATCCATCAAGGATTTGATTTTCTTGGGTGGAATTTTAAGAAGTACGTTCCGAAGTCGTCGAAAAGAAAAGCAAAGCTGATGATCAAGCCTTCGAAGAAAAATGTATCAGCGTTCTACCGAAAAGTGCGAGATATCATAAAAAATAGCGGAGCGCTTACCCAAAACGCACTGATGGGACGGCTTAACCCTGTACTGCGAGGATGGGCACAAAACCATTCCCCGGTTGTGGCGAAAGCCACCTTTAGTAAGCTGGATAATCTAATATTCTGGCGTATTTTTAGGTGGGCAAAGCGACGGCATCCGAGGAAGTCTGTTGGCTGGATTAAGCGACGATATTACTGCTCCGAAATTCATCGGGCATTTGTGCACCCATTAAAGGGGCCCGACGGGATGGTAAGGTTTCGCCAACTATACATGCTGGCGGACACAGCAATCGTTCGTCACAAGCGTTTACCGCTTGCGTATCAACCGTACGATGCAGAACAGGAGTTCAAATGGGAGGCATTAAGGGTTCAGCGGATGCTGCACAAGCTTCGTTATCGACGGCAGATACATAGCCTTTTCAGGCGGCAACAGGGTATATGTGCCTTATGCGGGCATGCCATCAGCAAGGATACCGGCTGGCATGATCACCATGTTGTCAGGCGGGTGGATGGCGGCTCTGATAAGTTAGAAAACCGCGCACTGCTTCATCTCGACTGATACTTGCAGTGCCATGAACTGGGACTCAACAAGCCACTTCAGTATAACGGTTTGCAAAAAACCACCTTCCGCGTAACCGGCCAGTGATGCACTGGCTTTCGTAAGCTTGAGCCGTATGCGGGGAAACTCGCACGTACGGTTCTGAGGGGGCTGCGGATCAGTAATGATCTGTGGCTACCCGACACTTCTTCGTCCAATCTCGATCAAATGACCCCCGATCAACTGCGTGCATTCGCTGCGCAGTTGCTGTCGCAGGTCGATACGATGGGCAAGAAGATCCAGCGAATCGAAACGGTCAACGAACAGCTCACCCACGAAATCGCACTGTTCAAACGGCACAAGTTCGCCAAGCGCAGCGAACAGCTGAGCCCTGACCAGGGCAGCCTGCTCGACGACCTCCTGCATACTGATATCGCGGCCATCGAAGCCGAGCTGAAGGCGGTCAATCCGCCTGCCGCACCGCCTGGACCGGGTCAGCAGCCCAAGCGTGCGCCATTGCCGCCGCAGTTTCCACGAACCGTGATCCGTCACGAACCAGAGAACACCCAGTGCGTGTGCGGCTGCCAGCTTCAGCGCGTCGGCGAAGACGTCAGCGAGAAGCTGGATTACACGCCGGGCGTGTTCACGGTCGAGCAACACGTACGTGGAAAATGGGCCTGCCGCGAGTGTGAAACGCTTATCCAGGCACCGGTGCCGACGCAAGTGATCGACAAAGGCATCCCGACCGCAGGCCTGTTGGCTCACCTCCGACCGCGATCATCACCCACAGGGGCGCGCAGAGATCATGCGCTGCGGCGCCCCCGTGCGTGTTTACCTGTCAATGTGCCGATGCGCCGCTTGCCCCCACTCCGGTTTGCCCGCGCACATACTGGTCCTCGAATGCCTCGCGCTCGGTTTTAGCACGCGCACTGTGGTCGAGCTTCGAGAACACGTAGGCGGCGAGGAAGGCTATCGGCATGGAGAACAGCGCCGGCTGGGTGTAAGGGAACAGCGGCTCGCTGAAGTGAAACACGTCGACCCAGACCAACTTCGACAGCACCACGAACGCCATCGCACTGACCAGCCCCAGGTAACCTCCCGCCAGCGCGCCACGCGTCGTCAGCCCGCGCCAGAACATCGAGAGAAACAGCACCGGAAAGTTCGCCGAAGCAGCGATGCCGAAGGCCAGCGCAACCATGAACGCCACGTTGGTATTCTCGAAAACGATACCCAGGCCGACCGCTACGAACCCCAGACCCAGCGTTGCATATTTGGTCACCCGCAGCTCTTGCGCCTCACTGGCCGTGCCCTTCTTTATAACCCGCGCATACAGGTCGTGAGCAATTGCCGAGGCACCGGCCAGGGCAAGCCCGGAAACCACGGCGAGGATGGTGGCGAACGTTACCGCCGAGAGGAAACCGAGCAGCATGTTGCCACCGACGGCCTGGGCCAGGTGCATGGCAACCATATTGCCGCCGCCAAGCAGCTTGCCGCCAGTCTGACCGCCCTCGAAGTACTGCGGTTCCTGGCTGACGATGACGATCGAGGCCAGGCCGAGCAGAAAGATCACGTTGAAGAAATAGGCGATGAAACCGGTGGCATAGAGCACCGACTTGCGTGCTTCCTTGGCGTCGCTGACGGTGAAGAAACGCATCAGAATGTGCGGCAGCCCGGCGGTGCCGAAGACCAGGCCCAAACTCAGCGAAAGCGCAGTCAGTGGGTCAGCGAGCAGGCTGCCGGGCGCCAACAGGCGGTCACCCAGACCGTGAATGCTCATTGCCCGATTGACCAGGGTGTCGTAGCTGAAGTTGAACTCGTTCATTGCCAGCAACATCACTAGGGTACCGCCGACCATCAGCAGAAAGGCCTTGATGATCTGCACCCAGGTGGTTGCAACCATGCCGCCGAAGGTCACGTAAAGCATCATCAGTGCACCGACAATCAGCAGCGCGATATGGTAATCGAGGCCGAACAACAGCTTGATCAACTGCCCGGCCCCCACCATCTGCGCCACCAGGTAGAAGCACACAACGGTCAACGAACCGATCGCTGCCATAGTCCGCACCTTGCCTTGATCGAGGCGGTACGAGGTGATGTCTGCGAAGGTGAAACGACCGAGGTTGCGCAGTCGTTCGGTCATCAGCAACAGCAGCACCGGCCAGCCGGCGAAAAACGCGATCAGGTAGATATAGCCATCCATGCCCGAGGTGTAGATCAGCGCGGTGATACCCAAAAGCGTCGACGCCGACATGTAGTCGCCGGCCAGCGCGAGACCGTTCTGAAAGCCCGTGATGCCGCCACCGGCGCTGTAGAAATCGGCGGTCGAACGTGTGCGCCGCGCGGCCCACCAGGTGATGCCCAGGGTGAAGACAACGAACACCATGAACATGCCGATCGCATGCAGGTTGAGCGGCTGCCGCACCGTCGCGTCCATAGTCGGCGCGGCCAGTAACGAGGTGGAGCAGAACGCTGCGCCCAGGGCGAGCAAAGTAAATGCTTTCATCGTGCCTCCTCCTGCTCGACCTGGGCGATCAGCTCGCGGGTCATCCGGTCGAATTCACCATTGGCGCGATACACATAGAAGCCAGACAACGCGCAGAAGAACACGAACAACGCTACCCCAGCGGCTACCCCGAACGTCAGGTTCGAGCTCTCGGCCAGGCGGCGGGCGATCAACTCGGGCCAGAACGACACCAGCCCCATATAGGCGTAGAACACCGCCACGATCACCACGAGAAGGCTCAGCGTGAGCCGGTTACGTCGAGCCACCAGATCTACGAATTGGGTGTTGCCACGAATGCGTGCATACAAGGGACTGGAACTGGGCATGGGATCACCTCTGACGAAAGCACTTGTTGTTATTGGAATAAGGTGTGCGGCGGCTTGATTTAGTGTTCGATTGTGCTGGGTACCTCCTGTGGCGCCTTGGCCCATTCACGCAGCACGAACTTCTGGATCTTGCCGGTCGCGGTTTTCGGCAGTTCCACCAGGGACACATGCCGCGGCGCCTTGAAATGCGCCAGGCGCTCGCGACACCAAAGAATCAGGTCGTCGCCACAGACGGTCGCCACGGCATCCGCGCGCAAAGTGACGAATGCGTGGGGTGTTTCCCCCCAATGGGAATCGGGGCGTGCTACCACGGCGGCCTCGATCACACTGGGGTGTTGATAGAGCACTTCCTCGATCTCCAGTGAGCTGATGTTCTCGCCGCCGGAGATGATGATGTCCTTGGAGCGGTCCTTGATTTCTATGTAGCCATCCGGGTGCTGCACTGCCAGGTCACCGGTGTGCAGCCAGCCATCGGCGAACGCTGCGCGAGTCGCTGCGGGGTTGTTCAGGTAGCCCTTCATCACCGTATTGCCGCGTACCGCCAGCTCGCCGAGGGTGACTCCATCGGCGGGTGT
>NZ_WKCD01000317.1:0-5947 GCF_021606625.1 Pseudomonas sp. PA-4-8C | reverse complement strand
GGCCGAGCGCCTGCTGAACAACCACGTCAAAAAAATGAAGCATGCCCAGGCGCGTTTATCACCCGAGGCCCAGGCGTGCCTGGTCAGTTATCCATGGCCGGGCAACGTGCGCGAGCTGGACAATGCGATCCAGCGTGCGTTGATTTTGCAGCAGGGCGGTTTGATCCAGCCGCAAGACTTTTGCCTGGCCATGGGCAATGGCGCTGCGCCGCTGCCGAGCCTGGCCCCGGCTCCCGTGGTCGCCGAGGCAGAATCGGCCGGAGCCCTGGGCGATGACCTGCGCCGCCGTGAATTCCAGATGATCATCGACACCCTGCGCGCCGAACGCGGCCGCCGCAAAGAAGCGGCCGAGCGCCTGGGCATCAGCCCGCGCACCTTGCGCTACAAGCTGGCGCAGATGCGCGATGCCGGGATGGACGTGGAAGCCTATCTTTTCGCCACCTGACCTCGCGCCAATCCCGTGTGTAGGAGCGAGCTTGCTCGCGAAGAATCCATAGGCGCCGCGGGCATTCTGGAAGCGCGCGTTATCGTTGACGTTTTTCGCGAGCAAGCTCGCTCCTACAAAAAACGTGCGGGAAGAAGGGCGCAAAAAACTTGCGGTAACAAGTTCGACAAGCTTTGTCGCCTTTTCTTACGAGTTGCTCCAGAGCTGGCACCCTTGTTGCTACCACCCCTGGTAACCGCTGCGTAGTGTCAAAAAATTGCGGGTCGTCGGAGAGAGAAGGTCATGAGCCAGGGTATTGAGTTCAATCGGTTGATGTTGGATATGCGCGCCATGCAAATGGATGCCATGGCTCAACCGAAATCCGTCGCGCCAGCGCCGGAATTGGGCCAAAGCAATTTTGCCGACATGCTCGGTCAGGCAATCAATAAAGTCAGCGATACCCAGCAGGCGTCCAGCCAGTTGGCGACGGCCTTCGAGATCGGTAAAAGCGGCGTGGACCTCACCGATGTGATGGTCGCTTCGCAGAAGGCCAGCGTGTCCTTCCAGGCCTTGACCCAAGTGCGTAACAAGCTGGTTCAGGCGTATCAAGACATCATGCAGATGCCGGTTTAAGGACGAGATTTAAGTCATGGCTGAAGCAGTCTCCGACAACCTCCCCGCCAAGGCCGACGGCAAGCCGCCGTTGTTTGGCCTGTCGTTCCTGGAAAACCTCTCGGAAATGACCATGCTGCGTCAGGTGGGCCTGATGGTGGGCCTGGCAGCCAGCGTGGCGATTGGTTTTGCCGTGGTGCTGTGGTCGCAGCAACCCGATTACCGCCCCCTGTACGGCAGCCTGTCGGGCATGGATTCCAAGCAGATCATGGAAACCCTCGCCGCCGCCGACATCGCCTACACCGTGGAGCCCAACTCCGGCGCCTTGCTGGTCAAGGCCGATGATGTGGCCCGTGCACGGATGAAGCTGGCCGCCGCTGGCGTGGCGCCGTCCGACAGCAATATCGGTTTTGAAATCCTCGACAAAGACCAGGGCCTGGGCACCAGCCAGTTCATGGAAGCCACCCGTTATCGTCGTGGTCTGGAAGGCGAACTGGCGCGCACCATTTCCAGCCTGAATAACGTCAAGGCTGCCCGTGTGCACCTGGCGATTCCGAAAAGCTCGGTGTTCGTGCGTGACGAACGCAAGCCCAGCGCCTCGGTCTTGGTCGAGCTGTTTGCTGGCCGCTCCCTGGAGCCTGGTCAGGTACTGGCGATCGTCAACCTGGTGGCCACCAGTGTTCCCGAATTGAGCAAGTCGCAAATCACCGTGGTGGACCAGAAGGGCAACCTGCTGTCCGACATGGCCGAAAACTCCGCGCTGACCCAGGCCGGCAAGCAATTCGACTACAGCCGCCGCATGGAAAGCATGCTCACCCAGCGCGTGCATAACATCCTGCAACCGGTACTGGGCAATGACCGCTACAAGGCTGAAGTGTCGGCCGATGTGGATTTCAGCGCCGTCGAGTCCACTTCCGAGCAGTTCAACCCCGACCAACCGGCCCTGCGCAGCGAGCAGTCCACCAGCGAACAACGCACTGCCAGCAATGGCCCCCAAGGTGTGCCGGGCGCCCTGAGCAACCAGCCACCTGCGCCGGCCTCGGCCCCGCAAACCACCGGTGGCGCCGCCGCTACCGCTGGGGCGATCCAGCCTGGCCAGCCGCTGTTGGACGCCAACGGCCAACAGATCATGGACCCGGCCACCGGCCAGCCGATGCTTGCGCCATACCCTGCGGACAAGCGTAACCAGTCCACCAAGAACTTCGAACTCGACCGTTCCATCAGCCACACCAAGCAGCAGCAGGGCAAGATCAATCGCCTGTCGGTGTCGGTGGTGGTCGATGACCAGGTCAAGGTCAACCCAGCGGACGGCGCGGTGACCCGTGCGCCGTGGACAGCTGACGAACTGGCGCGCTTCACCCGCCTGGTGCAAGACGCCGTTGGCTTCGATGCCAGCCGTGGCGACAGTGTCAGCGTGATCAACATGCCGTTCTCCGCCGAGCGCGGTGAAGTCATCGCTGACCCGGCGTTCTACACCCAGCCGTGGTTCTGGGACATCGTCAAGCAAGTACTGGGCGTGTTGTTTATCCTGGTGCTGGTGTTTGGCGTATTGCGCCCGGTGCTCAACAACATCACCGGCGGCAGCAAGAAGCAACTGGCGCTGGCCGGTGGCGACGTCGAGTTGGGTGGCATGGGCGGCCTGGACGGCGAACTGGCCAACGACCGGGTCAGCCTCGGCGGCCCGCAAAGCATCCTGTTGCCAAGCCCGAGCGAAGGCTATGACGCTCAGTTGAACGCAATCAAGAGTCTGGTGGCAGAAGACCCGGGCCGTGTGGCCCAGGTCGTGAAAGAGTGGATTAACGCAGATGAATGATCGAGCCGCTGTGGCCAAGCTGTCCCGGGTCGACAAAGCCGCCGTGCTGCTGCTGTCCCTGGGTGAAACCGACGCGGCCCAAGTGCTGCGCCACATGGGCCCCAAAGAGGTCCAGCGTGTCGGCGTGGCCATGGCGCAGATGCGCAATGTGCACCGCGAGCAAGTCGAGCAGGTGATGAGCGAGTTCGTCGAGATCGTCGGCGACCAGACCAGCCTGGGCGTCGGTTCCGACAGCTACATTCGCAAGATGCTCACCTCGGCCCTGGGCGAAGACAAGGCTAACGGCCTGATCGACCGCATCCTGCTGGGTGGCAACACCAGCGGCCTGGACAGCCTCAAGTGGATGGAACCGCGGGCAGTGGCCGACGTGATCCGTTACGAGCACCCACAGATCCAGGCGATCGTGGTGGCCTACCTGGACCCGGACCAGGCCGGCGAAGTGCTCGGCCACTTCGACCATAAAGTGCGCCTGGACATCATCCTGCGCGTGTCGTCGCTCAACACCGTGCAGCCGGCGGCGCTCAAAGAACTCAACACCATTCTGGAGAAGCAGTTCTCCGGCAATTCCAACGCCTCGCGTACCACCCTGGGTGGCATCAAGCGCGCGGCCGACATCATGAACTTCCTCGACAGCTCGGTGGAAGGCCAGTTGATGGACTCGATCCGCGAGATCGACGACACCCTGTCCGGCCAGATCGAAGACCTGATGTTCGTGTTCAACAACCTGGCCGATGTCGACGACCGTGGCATCCAGGCGCTGCTGCGCGAAGTGTCCTCGGACGTTCTGGTGCTGGCGCTCAAGGGCTCGGACGAAAACGTCAAAGAAAAGATCTTCAAGAACATGTCCAAGCGCGCCTCGGAGCTGTTGCGCGACGACCTGGAAGCCAAGGGCCCGGTGCGCGTCAGCGACGTGGAAACCGCCCAGAAGGAAATCCTCACCATTGCCCGCCGTATGGCCGAAGCCGGAGAAATCGTTCTCGGCGGGAAGGGCGGCGAAGAAATGATCTAAGGCGCCTTGCATGTCGAATAAAGATGAGGCGCCTAGCGATCTGATTCGCGCGCGGGATGTCGGCGGCTTTGACATCTGGTCGCTGCCCAGCTTCGACCCCCATGTGCCGGAGCCCGAGCCTGAACCGGTGGAGGAACCACCGGCGGAAATGGAAGAAGTGCCGCTGGATGAAGTCCAGCCACTGACCCTCGAAGAGTTGGAAACCATCCGCCAGGAGGCCTATAACGAAGGCTTTGCGGCGGGGGAAAAAGACGGCTTTCGCAGCACCACCCTCAAGGTTCGCCAGGAAGCCGAGGCGGCGCTGGCCACCAAGCTGGGTAGCCTGGAGCGCCTGATGGGTAACCTGTTCGACCCTATCGCCGAACAGGACTCACAGCTGGAAAAATCCATGGTCGGCCTGGTGCAGCACATCGCGCGCCAAGTGATCCAGCGCGAACTGGTGCTCGACTCCAGCCAGATCGAAGCGGTGATGCGTGAAGCCTTCAAGCTGCTGCCCCTGGGCGTCGGCAATGTGCGGCTGTACATCAACCCCCAGGATTTCGAACAGGTCAAAGCCCTGCGCGAGCGCCATGAAGAAACCTGGCGCATCGTCGAAGACGCTTCGTTGCAGCCCGGCGGTTGCCGCGTCGAGACCGAACACAGCCGCATCGATGCGACGGTGGAAACCCGCATCAGCCAGATCATGGCCAAGTTGTTCGATCAACTGCATGAACAAGCCCTGCACCCCGCCGAGCCGGATCTGAGCGTTGACCTGGACGCCACCGATGCGCCTTGATCGCACCAGCTTCGCCAAGCGCCTGGGCAGCTACGCCGAGGCCACCGAGTTGCCCGGCCAGCCGATCCTCGAAGGGCGCCTGTTGCGCATGGTCGGCCTGACCCTCGAAGCCGAGGGCCTGCGCGCCGCCATGGGCAGCCGCTGCCTGGTGATCAACGACGACAGCTACCACCCGGTGCAGGTCGAAGCCGAGGTGATGGGCTTTTCGGGCAGCAAGATCTTCCTGATGCCGGTCGGCAGCCTCGCCGGCATTGCCCCCGGCGCCCGCGTGGTGCCGCTGGCCGACACTGGCCGCCTGCCCATGGGCATGAGCATGCTGGGCCGCGTACTCGATGGTGCCGGTCGTGCGCTGGACGGCAAGGGCGGCATGAAGGCCGAAGACTGGGTGCCGATGGACGGCCCCACCATCAACCCGCTCAAACGCAACCCCATCAGCGTGCCGCTGGACGTGGGCATTCGCAGCATCAACGGTTTATTGACGGTCGGTCGCGGCCAGCGCCTGGGCCTGTTCGCCGGTACCGGCGTGGGTAAGTCCGTGTTGCTGGGCATGATGACGCGCTTTACCGAGGCCGACATCATCGTGGTGGGGCTGATCGGCGAGCGGGGCCGCGAAGTGAAGGAGTTCATCGAGCACAGCCTCGGTGAGGAAGGGCTCAAGCGTTCCGTTGTCGTCGCTTCTCCGGCAGACGATGCACCGCTGATGCGATTGCGCGCGGCGATGTACTGCACGCGCATCGCCGAATATTTTCGCGACAAGGGCAAGAACGTCCTGTTGCTGATGGACTCGCTCACGCGTTTCGCCCAGGCCCAGCGCGAGATCGCCCTGGCCATCGGTGAACCGCCCGCGACCAAAGGTTACCCGCCGTCGGTATTTGCCAAGTTGCCCAAGCTGGTGGAGCGTGCCGGTAATGCCGAAGCCGGCGGTGGCTCGATCACCGCGTTCTATACCGTGTTGTCTGAAGGCGACGACCAACAGGACCCGATTGCCGACTCGGCCCGGGGCGTGCTCGACGGCCACATCGTGCTGTCGCGGCGCCTGGCGGAAGAGGGGCATTACCCAGCCATCGATATCGAAGCGTCCATCAGCCGGGTGATGCCGGCGGTGGTCACGCCGGAGCATATGGCTCGTGCCCAGCAGTTCAAGCAGCTGTGGTCGCGCTACCAGCAAAGCCGTGACCTGATCAGCGTCGGCGCCTATGTGGCCGGTGGCGACCGCGACACCGACCTGGCCATCGCCTTGCAGCCGCAACTGGTGACCTACCTGCGCCAGGGCCTCAACGACAAGATCACCATGGGCGAGAGCCAGTCGCACTT